>NZ_WVRN01000001.1:0-162500 GCF_013112245.1 Ruegeria sp. HKCCD4315
ATGACACAAGAGAAATGGGGACTACTGCGTAACAAATTGCTGAAGGCCGTCGGTCGGAATAACTACACCACCTGGATTGAGCCTTTGGAATTTAAAGAGCTGCAAAACGGTGTGGCGGTTTTTTCCGTGCCGACCAATTTTATGGGCAACTACGTCAGCCAGAACTTTGCAGACCTCATATTGTATGAATTGAACACGGCAGGGGAAACTGTGCAGCGGCTGGATTTTCGGGTTCCCGCGAACTCGCCCGCGCGTCCGAAACCTGCTGTACAAGCTGCTCCTGAGGTGCGTGCAGATCCTGTTGCCGCGCCTGTGACAGAGGTTGCGCAGGATGCGCTCGAGTCTTTGCAGGCTGCGCCGTTGGACACCCGTTTTACGTTTGACAGTTTTGTTGTCGGCAAACCCAACGAACTGGCACATGCCGCTGCGCGCCGTGTGTCCGAAGGTGGTCCGGTCACATTCAACCCGCTGGTGCTGTATGGCGGTGTGGGCTTGGGCAAAACCCACCTGATGCACGCCATCGCGTGGGAATTGAAAACCAAGCATCCTGAGCTGAACGTGCTCTACCTGTCCGCCGAACAATTCATGTACCGTTTTGTTCAGGCCCTACGCGAACGCCGGATGATGGATTTCAAACACCTGTTCCGGTCGGTTGACGTGCTGATGGTGGATGACGTGCAATTCATCGCAGGCAAGGATTCAACCCAGGAGGAATTCTTCCACACCTTCAATGCGCTGGTGGATCAGAACAAGCAGATCATCATTTCCGCCGACCGCGCCCCGGGTGAGATCAAGGATCTGGAAGACCGTGTGAAATCGCGTCTTCAATGCGGTCTGGTCGTCGACCTGCATCCGACCGATTACGAGCTGCGCCTGGGCATTCTGCAGAACAAGGTGCAGCAGTACAGCAGCACCTATCCTGATCTGGAGATTGCTGACGGTGTACTTGAGTTTCTGGCCCACCGCATCTCGACCAATGTCCGCGTTCTGGAAGGCGCTTTGACCCGTCTGTTCGCCTTCGCATCGCTGGTGGGCCGCGAAATCGATATGGAGCTGACACAGGATTGTCTGGCTGATGTGCTGCGCGCGTCGGAACGCAAAATAAGCGTTGAAGAGATTCAGCGGAAAGTGTCCGAGTACTATAATATCCGTCTGTCTGACATCATCGGCCCCAAACGTCTGCGGTCATACGCGCGTCCGCGTCAGGTTGCGATGTATCTGTGCAAGCAGCTCACCAGCCGTTCGCTGCCCGAAATTGGCCGCCGTTTTGGCGGGCGCGACCACACAACTGTCATGCATGGCGTGAAGCGTATCGAAGAGCTGAAGCTGACCGACGGTCAGATCGCTGAAGATGTGGAAATGCTGCGGCGATCGCTGGAAGCCTGATCTGAGCATTTCATGAAGCAAACGCCCCGGAACTTTGCGTCCGGGGTGTTTTCTTGTGCGCATTAATCCACGGTTGGACCAGAACTGAGGCTTGTTGGGCACGATGCCCTTGACGCTAAGGGCTTTCCAACCCAGAAATCCGTAAAAAATCCTTGTGCCTCAGGGTGGAACCGCTAACGTGCCAGTCCCGCCCATGTCGGTACGCAAGTCAGAGGAACTGAGGGTATGAAGATCAGCATTGAACGCGGCACCCTTCTCAAGGCCGTTTCGCAGGCCCAATCCGTTGTGGAACGGCGCAACACCATACCCATACTTGCGAATGTTTTGATTGAGGCCGAGGGCGATGTGGCCCAATTCCGCGCCACTGATCTGGACATCGAAGTGGTCGACAAAGCGCCTGCGCAGGTCGAGAAAGCCGGGGCGACCACGGTTGCAGCGACCACTTTGCATGAAATCGTACGCAAGCTGCCGGATGGGGCGCTGGTAACGCTGACCGCAGACAGTGCCGCAGGCCGGTTGACCGTCGAGGCGGGCCGGTCAAATTTCTCGTTGGCAACGCTGCCAAAAGAGGATTTTCCGGTTATGGCGTCCTCGGAATATCAGTCGAATTTCACCGCGTCTGCCGCGCTGCTGCGCCGGCTGTTCGACAAATCGAAATTCGCCATCTCGACGGAAGAGACGCGGTACTATCTGAACGGTGTCTATATGCATGTCGCTGACAGCTCGGATGGCGGTAAAGTGCTGCGTTGCGTTGCCACCGATGGCCACCGTCTGGCGCGTATTGATGCGGACCTGCCTGAAGGGGCCGCAGATATGCCTGGTGTGATCGTGCCACGCAAAACAGTAGGCGAGCTGCGCAAGCTGCTGGACGACGATGAAATGGATATCGCCGTTTCGGTCAGCGAAACCAAGGTACGTTTTGCCACGCCGGATATCACCCTGACCTCGAAGGTCATCGACGGCACCTTCCCCGATTACACACGCGTCATCCCGCAAGGGAACACCCGCAAGCTTGAGGTCGATGCTGCCGAGTTTGCGCAGGCCGTAGACCGGGTCGCGACAGTGTCGTCCGAACGGTCGCGTGCGGTAAAGCTGCAATTGGATGGCGACAAGTTGGTCCTTTCGGTCAATGCTCCGGATAGTGGTGCGGCTGAAGAAGAACTGGCCGTCGCCTATGGGGATGAACGGTTGGAGATCGGGTTCAACGCCAAGTATCTGCTGGAGATTGCGTCTCAGGTCGATCGTGAGAATGCTGTGTTCCTGTTCAACTCGGCAGGTGATCCGACCCTGATGCGTGAAGGCAATGATCAAAGCGCGGTTTATGTTGTGATGCCGATGCGCGTCTGATCGCGCTGACGCGCGACGCCTCCGGCGGGAGTATTTTTGAAAAGATGAAGGGAGGGGTCATGGGATTGGCCCTGACCGAGCTTACGGTCTCGCATTTTCGGTCTCATAAGCTGGCGCGCCTGTCGCTGGACGGGAGGCCGGTTGCGATTCACGGGCCCAACGGGGCGGGCAAGACCAACATTCTGGAAGCAGTTTCTTTGTTTTCGCCCGGTCGTGGGATGCGGCGGGCAAGCGCGGCCGAAATGACACGTCGGCCCGAGGCGTTGGGGTGGAAGCTGTCGGGGATATTGGATGCGCAGGGCCAGCGTTACGAGGTGGAAACCTGGTCCGAGGGTGGCGCGGCGCGGCAGGTTCGGATTGACGAAAAGACCTCGAGCCAGATCGAGCTGGGGAAACTGGCGCGGGTTGTTTGGCTGATCCCTTCGATGGACCGGCTTTGGATTGAAGGAGCCGAAGGGCGACGGCGATTTCTGGACCGTATCGCGCTGAGTTTTGACCCAGCCCATGCCGAAGCGTCTTTGACTTATGAAAAAGCTATGCGCGAGCGGAACCGTTTGCTGAAAGAGCAGGCGCGGGATGCCCATTGGTATGCGGCCCTGGAGGGTCAGATGGCGGAGTCCGGGCATCGCATACATGCCGCTCGCGTTGCGGCGCTGGATTATTTGCGCGCCGCGCAGGATCGGGCGGAGACGGCTTTTCCGTCAGCTGAGTTGGAATTGGTCCAGACAGAAGGTGCGATGCCTCAGACAGCAGAGGATCTGCGTGACGCCTTGAACGAGAGTCGCTTCCGGGATCTGGCGGCGGGCCGGACTTTGGTAGGGCCGCATCGGTCAGACCTGTATGGGGTGTTCGCTGCAAAGGGCGTTCCGGCCAAGGATTGTTCGACCGGCGAGCAGAAGGCGTTGCTTGTGTCTTTGATTTTGTCGAACGCGCGGGCGCTGGCAGAGATGGTTGGGGCACCTCCGATTGTTCTGTTGGACGAAGTGGCCGCCCATCTGGACGCAGATCGGCGCGCGGCGCTTTATGACGAAATTTGCGCTCTGGGGGCTCAGGCCTGGATGACGGGCACCGGGCCTGAGTTGTTTGCTGAATTGGGGGACCGGGCCCAGACGGTGGTTGTCACCGAAAGCGATGAGGGCTCGGTCGTGACCGCTTAGGCTAGTTCGCTGACTTTACGTTCCCACAGGAAGCCGCGCATAACCTCGTCGACCGGTGTCTTGGCCATGTGGTTGACGTAGTTCGACATTGTTTTCTGAGCCAAGCCCAGCACCACATCCAGAACCGCGCGGTGCGAATATCCCGCGTCGAAAAACGCCTGCAACTGCTCCTCGGTCGGGTTGCCGCGTGTTTCCATCACTTGCAGAGTGAAGGTGCGCAGTGCCTCGAGCTTGGCCGAAGGCAGCGGAGTTTCATTGCGCAGCGCCTCGGTGATTTCGTCCGAGACTTTCATCATCTTGGCGATACCGGTGTGCGCTGGCACGCAGTAGTGACATTCATTTTCTACGTTGATGGTCTGCCAAACAACGGTTTTCTCATCATTGTCGAAATCGGTTTGCAAGAAGAGGCCATGCAGAACCTGATAACCTTCCAGGTGCTGCGGGCTTTCGGCCATCACCTTGTGCAAACCGGGCAAGCGACCAAACGCGGCCTGTGATTTTTCGAGAAGAGGTTTGGACCCTTCAGGGGCGGATTCGAGGTCGTGCGACGGAAAATTGGCCATGTCGGAACTCCTGTTTTGGCGCGATGAGTCGTATTTAGGGTTTATTGAGCGATCACTCAAGTATATATTTGAGTGAACGTTCAAGAATTGGTGATGTTGATGCCTCGGAAACCCGCATATGATCGTGATGCTCTGATTGCTAAAGCAAAGGACATCTTCTGGCGTCAGGGCTGGGCCGGGACGTCGCTGAAGGATCTGGAGCGGGAATTGAAACTAAAGCCCGGCAGTTTTTATGCGGCATTCGGCTCGAAGGACGCGCTCTATGCGCTGACAATGGAAAGCTACACACGGGAAGGCGTGGCACGCCTAAAGGCTTTGGCTGAAAAGTTGGGGCCAAAAGGGGCGTTGAAAGCGCAGCCCCGTTTGGTGATCGAAGCGGTCGAGAACCCGACGAAAGCCTGCATGTTGGCAAAGACATATGCGGAGTTGCAGGCGAAAGATCACGACCTTGCGGATCAGGCCGCGCGGCACATGACTGAGATGAAAGCGTGTTTTGCCGAGCTGTTCCGAAGCGCTCAGAATGCTGGTGAAATCCGGTCTGAACATGACCCGGATCGACTGGCGGCGCGGTATCAGTCGGACATTCTTGGATTGCGATTGTCTGCTGAGCGCGAGGATGTCGACGCAGATGAAATCGCTGCGGACATCGCCGCTGACATTGATCGCTTGTGAGCCTGTAACCAGCAGGCAAAAAACGACCCTCGCAAACACAAAATCTTGGGGGATCGCGTGACATTCCCCACCAGAAAACGTATAAGTTACCAAAATAATATAGGTACTGACTGAATGTCCGAAGACGCACAGGCTCCTCAAGAATACGGCGCAGATTCCATCAAGGTTCTCAAAGGGTTGGAGGCTGTTCGAAAGCGCCCCGGCATGTATATCGGGGACACGGATGATGGCTCTGGTCTGCACCACATGGTGTATGAGGTGGTCGACAACGGGATCGATGAAGCCTTGGCGGGTCATGCTGACCATGTAACCGTAAAAATCCATGCGGATTCCAGCGTCTCGGTCAGTGATAACGGGCGCGGAATTCCGGTCGATATTCACCCGGAAGAAGGTGTTTCAGCGGCTGAAGTCATTATGACCCAACTGCACGCGGGCGGTAAGTTCGACAGCAATTCCTACAAGGTGTCGGGCGGTCTGCACGGCGTGGGTGTTTCGGTCGTGAACGCCCTGTCCGATTGGCTGGAATTGCGCATCTGGCGTGCGGGCAAGGAACATGTCGCGCGCTTTGAGGGCGGCGAAACGGCTGAACATCTGAAGGTCGTGGGTGAATGCGGCGATCGCACCGGGACCGAGGTGCGGTTTCTGGCCTCGACCAACACGTTTTCGAACCTCGAGTACTCGTTTGAAACGCTGGAAAAGCGCCTGCGCGAGTTGGCCTTCCTGAACTCAGGCGTGCGGATCATCCTGATTGATGAACGCCCTGCTGAGCGGTTGGAAACCGAGTTGTTTTATGAAGGCGGCGTCAAGGAATTCGTCAAGTATCTCGACCGGTCCAAGACCCCGGCCATGCCCGAGCCGATCTATATCAAGGGCGAGCGTGACGACATCGGCGTTGAAATCGCGATGTGGTGGAATGACAGCTACCATGAGACGGTGCTGCCCTTTACCAACAACATCCCGCAGCGGGATGGTGGCACGCATGTCGCCGGTTTCCGGGGTGCTTTGACACGGACGATCAACAACTATGCGCAGTCCAGCGGGATCGCAAAGAAGGAAAAGGTCAGCTTTACAGGTGACGACGCGCGTGAGGGCCTGACCTGCGTGCTGTCGGTGAAAGTGCCTGACCCAAAATTCTCATCCCAAACCAAGGACAAGCTGGTCTCGTCCGAGGTGCGACCTGCGGTCGAAGGTTTGATGAACGAAAAACTGGCCGAATGGTTTGAAGAAAACCCCAATGAAGCCAAGGGTATCGTCGGCAAGATCATCGAGGCCGCTCTGGCCCGTGAGGCTGCCCGAAAGGCCCGTGAACTGACCCGCCGCAAGACGGCGATGGATGTGAACTATCTGGCCGGTAAGCTGAAAGATTGTTCCGAGAAAGACCCGTCCAAAACCGAAGTCTTCCTGGTCGAGGGGGACTCGGCAGGTGGTTCCGCGCAAACAGGTCGGGATCGTCTGACACAAGCTGTTCTGCCCTTGCGCGGGAAAATCCTGAACGTGGAACGCGCGCGGTTTGATCGAATGCTGTCGTCGCAGGAAATTGGCAACCTGGTGATGGCGCTGGGCACTGGTATTGGCCGCGATGAGTTCAACATCGAAAAGCTGCGCTACCACAAGATCGTCATCATGACCGATGCCGACGTGGACGGTGCACACATCCGGACGCTGCTGCTGACCTTCTTCTATCGGCAAATGCCGGAACTGATCGAGGGTGGGTATCTCTATATCGCACAGCCACCACTATACAAGGTTTCGCGTGGTAAATCAGAGGTTTACCTGAAGGATCAGGCGGCGCTGGACGACTATCTGATCAATCAGGGCGTCGAAGGGGCCGTGTTGAAGCTTGGCTCGGGTGAAGAAATCATCGGCCAAGACCTCACGCGGGTTGTGGACGAAGCGCGCCAGTTGAAACGTGTTCTGGACGCGTTCCCGACGCATTACCCGCGTCACATTCTGGAACAGGCTGCCGTCGCGGGGGCTTTCGTGCCGGGTGCGGTTGATGCCGACCTGCAAGGCGTGGCCGACAAGGTTGCTGCCCGTCTTGACCTGATCGCGCTGGAATATGAACGCGGCTGGCAGGGCCGGATTACGCAGGATCACGGCATCCGTCTGGCCCGCATCTTGCGCGGTGTGGAAGAGGTCCGCACTTTGGACGGCCCCATGCTGCGCTCGGGTGAGGCGCGCAAGACCGGCAGTTTCACTCAAAGCCTGCAAGAGGTGTATAACACGCCAGCGACGCTGATCCGCCGTGACCGATCTCAGGTTATCCACGGCCCTCTGGACCTGCTGCGTGCCATTTTGGAAGAGGGCGAAAAGGGCTTGTCGCTGCAACGCTACAAAGGCCTCGGTGAGATGAACCCAGACCAGCTGTGGGAAACAACGCTTGACCCGGACGCCCGCACGCTGTTGCAGGTGCGCGTCGATGACATGGTCGAGGCAGATGATCTGTTCACCAAGCTCATGGGCGACGTTGTCGAGCCGCGTCGGGAGTTCATCCAGAAAAACGCCCTGAGCGTGGAGAATCTTGATTTCTGACCGGTTGTAGGTGCGCCCATAGCTTTGCATTTCGCCCAAAGAATTGCATTTTTGGCCCAAAGCTTTGGGCGCATTAACCTTCAACTTTCTTGGTTCGAGGCTCCATATCTTCGGGTCTCATTCTTTGCCTGTTTCGCGCCATCGCCGTATTGCCGGGGAAGGTTTTCGGATGGCCGCTTCCAGCCCAAACCGGACATTCGATACGAGAATTGTAAGCGCCCGAGAAGCGCAAAGAAGCCGGTTTGAGCTATGGAAAACTACAAGCCAAGCGCTGAAAAGAGCTAGAGCCGAATGATGAACTGACCAATTCTGCTAGCCAGACAATCTGATAGCTCCGGAACTCTGCATTACATCGGACAACAAAGCACCCATGATTGCCACGGGTGCTTTCGTTGGTTTGGGAATGCTCACCGCGCCAGTTCGTAGCGGGTCATCGACATTGTAGTTGCGTCGATCATGTTCATGAACTTCTCGGCTGCCGGGGCAGAGGCAAAGCTGTCCATGGACGCCTGCGCTGCCTCTGCGCTTTCCCAATTGACGACGACCGCCCATTTGCCATCTGCGAACGCAGCTTGCCGGGAGATGAAGCCGGGCTGTTTACTAACGTGCTCGTTCTCAATGGCCCTATCGACTGGTTCGAACTCCTGAGCTGTGATCCCTGCGGCAAGATCCATTGTCACAATCTCAATTACGCCAGCATCTTGAGCCATTGCCGTACTTCCTAGCTTCGTCATCATTAGGGTGACCAGGAATGCTTTCATATTGGCACCCGATCAGAACTTGCCGTTGTCATGGGCCATTTCAGCAGGGATCTCTGCGATCACGTCCCAATGCTCAACGATCTTGCCGTCTTCGACGCGGAATAGGTCATAGAAGGCAGTCGGCTCATCGGCAAACTTACCCTCAGAGGCGGTGAAGACAAAGTTGCCCTCGGCCACAACAATGTGGACATCCGAGTAGATCATTTGGATGCCTTGCTCGGCCATGCCTGCAAGTGCCGCACCCAAACCGTCCAGACCGTCAGCAATGTTGCTGTTGTGCTGGATGTAGGTCTCCGTGGACAGGAATTCGGTTATCCGGTCAACGTCGCCATCCTTCAGGATAGTGTTCACAAAGTCTGTGACCAGCGCCTTGTTCTCAGCAGTCTTATCCAGATCGGTTATCTCAGTCGGACCATCGGTCTGAGTGTGTCCCGAAGGGTTTGGCGGTGTGAGCGGTGTCAGGTTGTCCCAGTGTTCCGCAACCTTTCCATCCTCGACGCGGAAGACATCAAAGCCAACCAAGGTGTCTGCGCCAAACGCCTGGGCGTTGTTATAGGTCGTATGCAGGACGACCATATCGCCCTCCGTGATCACCCGGTGGATGTCCACCTCGATCCCGCTTTCCTTGAGACCGGGGATTAACCCGAGGATCGGGGCGGCACCTGTGGGGACAGCAGGGTTGTGCTGAATATAGTCATTTGCCAGCAGTTGTTCGGCGGCGGTTGCGTCGAAGTTGACGAAAATGGCGGCTACAGCCTCCAATACGAGTTCTTTAGGTGTCATCGTTGTAGTCCTCTCTTGGTTTGATTTGACGACATTCTCGCGGCGCCGGCTTGCGCCGAGGTGATTGTGAATTCTGTGCCCCACGGATCGACCTTGTGGCCGGGCGTGAGATCTGCCGGGTCAGCCAACAGTTCAACACTTGTGAGACCAGTGGCCCCAGCAGAGCGCGAGCCTGCCCCCTTTGATTGCCAAGCATTCGCCGCAAGATGGTGATGGTAGCCACCGGACCCGAACCAGCGGGCTGAGGGCAGCTCAAATGTCTGAACCATACTCAGCTCGTCAGTAACGAACTTGGCTGCCTTGCCGACATCACCGACACGTAAATGAACGTGTCCGATGACTGTGCCTGGCGGTGCGCATTGCCACTGTGTGGCATCTACCGTTAGTGATTTCAGGTCGAGCGGGTGCGTTGTCATGTGGATGGTATCGCCTTGGCGTTTCCACGCTTCGCGAGGCAGATCACGATAGATTTCGATGCCGTTTCCTTCGGGATCGTTCAGATACAGCGCCTCGCTGACACCGTGGTGGGATGCGCCATCCAGGCGAACACCACGCTCATCCGCGTAGATCAGCCATGCGCCGAGGTCTTGTTTGGACGGCAACAGAAATGCGGTGTGAAACAGCCCCGCCTCTTTAGGAAAGGGTCTAGCGTTTCGGTCCTGGCGCAACTCGATCAGCGTTCCGGCCTCGGTGCCGAGGAAGGCGCTTTCACCGTTGCGTTCGATCAGGCCGAGGCCAATCACGTCTTCATAGAAGGTGGCGGTCTTATCCAGATCGCGCACCGTCAGGGCGACCTGACTTATTGAGATGGGGGCGTCTGACGTTGCCATGTTCTTTTCTCCTGCGATTCAGCTTGAGAGGAACTTAGCGATGGTCTTTTCTCCATGAAATGGCGATAAGAGCGAGTGTGTATCGCGCAAATGGAGACAATGATATGGACCGGATCGACGGGATGCAGAGCTTCGTGGCTGTTGTGGAATCCGGTTCTTTTGCCGCCGCCGGACAACGGCTTGGCATTTCAAACAAGCTGGTCAGCAAACGTGTGGCCCAGCTCGAAAACATGGTTGGGCTGAATCTTCTCCATCGCACCACCAGGTCTATGTCGTTGACCCACGAGGGGGAGCGATATCTGGAAGGAGCGCGACGGGTGCTGGCTGAATTGGAGCAGTTGGAGACTGAGTTTGACGCTTCAGAGGGCTTGAAGGGCATCGTTCGTGTGGCTGCGCCCCTTACCTATGGCGACACGGCGGTGGCTAAAGCAGCAAGCCGTTTCGTAGAGCAACACCCGGACGTCACAGTCGAATTGGACTTGTCGGATCATTATGCCGATCTGGCCAAGGGCGGTTTCGATATCGCAATACGGATCGGCGCGCTCAGTGACTCCAGTTTGGTCGTTCGCAAGCTCGGTGAAACGCATATGAAAGTCGTCGCGACTCCTTCCTACCTTGAAGAACATGGCGCACCTTCACATCCTGCGGAACTCTCGGACCACATTTGCATTCGAGATGCGAACAACCCCGATCCAAACCGCTGGCCATTCCAGATCGAAGGGCAAACCGTGCAGGTGCCTGTCTCTGGCCCATTTCTGGCAAACAGTCCTCCCGCCTGCCTCGTACCGACGCGTGCCGGGAGCGGCATCTTCATATGCCCAGATGTGTTTTTGGGGGACGACCTTGAAACCGGACGTCTTGTGCAACTCTTTCCGGAGTTCCATTCCCGCACTTTGCCGATCCAAAGCGTGCAGTTACCTTCGGCCTTTCGAAAGCCGCGTGTAAGGGCCTTTGTGGAGTTTATGCGTGAAGAGATTCGGGCGTAGGTCGGCTCGAAAGTGACCATTCGTGCAGTGTGCAGCATTTGGTAGGTATGGGCTCAAGTCAGTCATCTGAGTCGTTAAGTCAGATGACGGCTTAGGAACGGATAGCGGTCATTGTTGGTGGTCATTCCGAGAAATTTCGCCTGAACGTCTGCATTGAACGGCGCTGGACGTTCTTTGAAATCTGCTGAACGGCAGAGTTTCGGTCAAAGCAGACACGGGCAATAATAGACCGCGTTGCCTTGTTTGAGTATCGCACTCGATCTTGCCACTCACTCGGATAAACCAAAATTCGTTGCTTTCCAGACAACGCCCGCACCAGTTTTGGCTGGCTAACCATAAGCTTGATGCTTGAGGCGAAAAGACAAAAAATTACTAACAAGTGACCCCGCAATCTGCGGGGCCACTAATGGTTTGACAAAAAGGCAACTCAACTTTCTTTGAAGTTGAGCAACGGCCTAAGCTAGCTGGCAAGTGCTAGGTTGCATTTACGACCTTCTTCCATAGCCTTCTTCGTACCGGTTAGGTCCACAATGAAATTTGCAGACTTCTTTGGAAATGCGATCAAGGTCTGACCTTCGGCCACGGCAGTCGCCATATTTGCGTCCTTTACAACGATATAGCCACCTGAGTAGTTATCCGCTAGCTTCTTGCTTTTTATGCCTTTTGCACGACCTTCATACACGAAGTCGTCAATTGCTATTTCTATTTTTTGACGGTTTTTGATGTCGATGTCAGCTTGCGTGAATACTCCCAAGTAACCGTGTTTTTGGTTTTTGGTTAGACCCATTTGCATGACGTTCCCGCTCTCGAAGACTTTTTCTATCAGGCATGTACCAGAGTCGTTGTCAGCATAAACCGTCCAGCCTTCAACCTCACTGTAAATCTCGAAGTTATCGCTACTTGCCGGAACCGGGTCTTTGGCAGCGGCGACAGTTGCATAAGCGGAGATTGCCACGGCGGCAAAAATGGCAGCATATTTCATGTATTCCTCCCAATAAGACGATGCGTCGCGAAGCTACCCACAACGCGACAAAAGCAAATATTTCGATGTGAACTTATTTCAACGTGTGAAAGCGTTTTCTGCAAACAACTGCTGGAAAAGCACTGCGGAACGTCGGTGAACACCTATAGCCTGAATAGCTCGCAAGCTCTTCTTTCAAAATACAAATCTTTTGTAAGAGTTTTGATCCAAACTCATGATGGCTTCGTACCTATCATACCCCTAACTGCTACCCACGGTCGTCTCCCATCCCATGAACGACCGTGGGTTTTTTCGCCAATTTCATTGGTTCGTGTCTGGAAATGACTAGGGGCTGCGCCCAAAACAGCACTACAAAAGCTCGTCGCTGCATTTGCAGAAGTATTTTCCATCTCGTGGATGCTTTTTGAGTGATTGTTTGGAATAGCTCCAAAAAAGTGTCAACCAACATAAGCAACCAAACAATTCTAAGAAGGTGCTCGGGAAACTCGCGACCAAAGCTCTCCATCTCGAGGGGTGTGCGCATTGCATGCTCCGACTTTTTAAGCAGTTGGACCTATCAAATATCCAAGTTGGATACATAAACAGAGCAAGCATCGAAATATCAGAATGTTTCCCGTAGTGAGTGCGGGCATCATTTGAGTACCTAGCACTTTCCTACAGCCCCGCGTTGAACCTATCCCAGGGTAATCGACGCGGGGCATCTGATAAAACCACCTCCGCAAGCAAATACTCTGTAACTTTGTCATTGTTCCAACGCACACTGTTTCTTGATCCTAAAAGAAAACATAAAAAGTGATCGAACTAGGTTAGCTTCCTGCCCTACTCGGACTGGACGCGGTTACTCGTCGCATCCAACCTTAACTTAAATTTGTGAGCAATGCAGACGCCAACGGCTTGATTTTGCAGACGACCATTCAAGTATGACCGGAGTTCATCTTGCGATAGTCAGAGGGCGTCAGTCCCGTCACCTTCCTAAATGCGCGGCTGAAATTATTTGCGGTTTCATATCCTAGCATGGAGGAGATGCTGGAGACTGTCTCGCGCGTATCTGTGAGGAGTTCCTCGGCCCTTGCTACCCTGACATCGTTGACGATTTCGCGAAAACGAACCCCTTCGCCTGCTAACTTCCGCTGTAGTGTGCGAATGCCAAGATCGAGCGAACGCGCGGTGGCATCAATCGACATTTCCTCCCGATGAAGTTGTTGCCAAACCACTTCCTCGACTTGTCCTCTAAGTGTTTGAGGTGGGCCGCCCAATCGTTCGCGAGAAATATCTCCGACAGTTGTCGAGCCGCTGCTAAGTTTTTTGGGCGTGGCTTCGGCTCGCAAAGCCGATGCTTCAAACTCAACCCCAAGCCGGGTGGCGTTCCAGATTACAGGACAAGCGTAGGTGTCTTCTGCCTCGACAAATCCAGGAATCTTCGGGAAGTCCAAGAGCACGGCCGATGGTTTCCAGTCGGTTCCTAAATACGCGCAGAATATGCTCAGAAAAACCCCAACGGCCGAGAAACCGATGTCCGGATACGCGAAATGCGAGCGAAGTCCAAAACGATAACAGTAGCGCGCTCTTGTGCCCGAAGTTTCTAGCCACGCGCGATCCGTGGACGAATGAAATGGCATGACGGCAGAAGCTCGTATTAGCGCTGCCCCCAGCGTTGGAGCAGAAAGAACGTAACTCCCCCAAGCGCCATAGTCAGCGACAGTGAGATACGGTGACCACAACAATCCGATGTTTTGTTGTCCCGTGGATCGTGCGGCTTCGTGCACAAAGGTCGCCAAGGCATGCTCCGAGATGTAACCGCCTCTTTCCTCAATGAAGTGAACAGGAAGATCGGCAGAGTCAAAAGCACGCAGCAGGCGTCTTTCCCCAGCGGCCTCAAGCACGAACTGGGGCATCGCGCCCAAGGCCTTGGCCGAAATCATCGGTGGTAGGTTCAATCCGTCAACCCGCTTGTTCGCCCGCGTGTCGTGAAATGATACGCATCGGCTGAACGGATGTGCAAGCTTTCCCTAAACAGCTGGGAGCATTGCAATATGAAAATACTTCGGCCACTACACGGCGGTTTTTCGATGCACTTTTTGGGAATGGTGCTCGGCGCAGGTATTTCTGCTTCACCAGTTTTCTCACAGTCCTTCAACGACACGGGCGACATCCTTGCACGATCAGCCGAGGTCGAGGACATCGAGTACAAGATTATGGTGCAGCGTGCCACCCAGACGGCCATCTGGGGAATGCCTGCCGCCGGTATGATCGATTTCCTCAAGGGCATTCGTCGCGACCTCGGTGGCGACTACAACGACATCATTTATCTCAATAAGCCGTTCGATTCCAAACATGGGTTTCTTACAGCTAACGACGTTACGGCCTATGCTTGGGCTTCAATGACCTCGGAACCCGGTCCCCTTGTCATTGAAGTGCCCGCTGCCACCGACAAGGTGAACTACTTCGGTACAATCGTGAATGCTTGGGATGTTCCTATCGTGGACGTTGGTCCCGATGGTTTCGATGAAGGTGCCGGCGGCAAGTACCTCATGCTACCCCCAGGCTACGAAGGGGATATGTCCCTGGAGGAATTAACTGAGGCGGGATACCTTCCCTTTGAAACAGATACCTACGAATATGGTTTTTCGTTCCGGCCAAAACTGACGAATGGCGGAACGGACGCCGATGCGGCCGAGTACGCTCAGACGATCAAGGTGTACTACCTGTCTGAGGCCGACAATCCGCCACCCAACAACTATCTCGAAGCGTCAGAAGTGCCGTACGACTCGCTTCCATACTACAACGAGACATTCTTTCAGGACTTGAACGATTACGTTCAAAACAACCCTGTCAGACCACAAGACAAGGTCATGATAAATTTCCTGAAGGATCTCGGGATCCAAAAGGGAAAACCTTTCGAGCCATCGGAAATTCAGATGCAAGCTATGAATGAGGGTTTGTTGTTGGCGTATGCCTCAATGCAGAACTACTTTGTAACGCCCGGCAAAGCCATGATCCCGCTCTGGGTCGACGATAGCGGCGAGATGAAGAGCCAGTGGCTGATATGGGACTTTGCCGAAGGTCAACCCGAGGCAGGATTCCCGTATGAGACTGAGACAGAGGTACTTGTGGATGCGCGTGCGGGCGGCAGCTACTTCTGGATCACGTACCTGCCGAAACAACTCGGTGGCGGTACATTTTATCTGACGGGCCTTCGCGACAGCGACGGTGAAATGTACGACCACAATCAGACTTACAGACTGAACGTCCCAGCGGACACACCTGCCGACGATTTCTGGTCCGTGATTGTTTATTCGATGGAGACCAAGAGCTTCATTCGGAACGTTGATCCTGTCGGTTTGTCCCAGCGCGACACTGATGCGATGCAGGCTAATGAAGACGGTTCTTACGACGTCTTTTTTGGACCAGAAGCACCGGAAGGCATGGAAAGCAACTGGATACCAACCACAGAGCCGTACTTCCTTTTGTTTCGTCTATATGGGCCGCAAGAAGGATGGCTGGAGAGTGGCTGGATGCTGGGCGATCTTGAAAAAGTAAACTGATCAAAACAAACAGAAATTCCCAATGGAGTGAACAATGAAAACAAAGTCGTTAGCTGTGCTGACTGCCCTGGTACTCGCATCGCATTCTTCAGCCCAAGAATTCAAAGCCGACGTGCCTGAGAATGTTCTTACACCAGACAAGGTCGAAACTCAGACGCTTGGTGATCTGGAATTCTTCGATGGTATGCCATCACCTGAGACGGTGGAGAAAGTCTTCGACAACCTTGATCTGATCAGAGCAACGACGGCTTTCCTGGATGGCATGAAGATCGCTTCGCTTCGAGCGATGTTCCAAGCTTACGAAGATCTTGGAGTGGAGCCAAACGAAGTTGTCATTGCAGAAGATTTGCTTGATGCTCGTTCCATTTGGCTGACACCCAATACAACGACGATCTACACCGGTTCGAACGTTGACATATCTGAGGGTCCGATGGTGATTGAGGTGCCGCCCGGGTTGCTTGGCCTTTTGGACGATGCGGCATTCGAATATGTGACGGACATTGGTGCGCTTGGCGCTGACAAAGGCGAAGGCGGCAAATACCTTCTTCTTCACAAAGACGATGAAACGCCTGTGCCAGAAGGGTACTTTGAGCTGCGCACAAAGACCTACGAGCACTGGCTCATCCTTCGCAGGCAGCCCGGGCCAGATGGCGATACGGCTGGGCCTGTTGCTGAGATCAAAGCAGGTTTGAATATCTATCCGCTTAGCGAAGCGGATAACCCGCCTGTTGAAACCTTCTTGAATATCTCTGGTGTCCAACACAACACTGTTCACGCAAACAACGAAGACTTCTTTGAAGAGATCCATGTTGCACTCGAAAACAATCCAATAGGCGCTTTCAATCCGGAGATCGTAGGCACGTTCGCTTCCATAGGGATCAAGAAAGGCGAGCCCTTTGAGCCCGATGCCCGTATGCAGGGCATATTTAAGGAGGCAGCAGCAATCGCAAACGCCACGGCGCGAGCGATCACGTATGCCTCGCGCGATCCAGGAGTGTTCTTTTATGACGACCGGCAATGGAACTCACCGTTCCAACGCCAGAGCTATCTTTTTCTCGAGGACGGCGCGCGCATCCTCGATGATCGGTCGTACTTTTTCTATATGGCAACGGGCATAACGCCTGCGATGACCTCGCCACCGGTCGGGACGGGGTCTGTCTATGCGATGACAGCGCGAGACAGCAACGGACAGTACCTTGACGGCTCAAAAACCTATAAGGTAACGCTACCGGCGCCGGTTCCCGCCAAAAATTTTGCGTCGTTTATGTTGTATAGCGGACAGACTCGGTCAATCCTTGAAACTGACCAGCAATCCGGTGGTATCGACTCTAATAGACCGGGGATAAAACAGAACGAGGATGGGAGTACCAGCATCTATTTTGGTCCAGAAGCCCCAGAAGGTTGGGAGAACAACTGGGCGCAAACCATGCCCGGGCAAAGCTTCAACGTGATGATGCGCCTCTACGGCCCGCTCGAGCCTTGGTTCGACAAGACCTGGCGTCCCGGTGATCTGGAACTGGTAGAATAAAACGACAACCGCGACTATCGGGCGACGCTACTTTTTGGCGTCGTCTGACATTTTTTCGGTGTCCGCTTTGGGCTCGATGCGGCCATTCTTTGCGGCAAGCATGGTTGGCGGGTCGCAGCCCAAAGCGGCCATTTACAGCTACTCTAAGCTATAGTTTACCCAGTCATTCGCTGCGCGAGCGATTTGCGTGGTTGCTGTTTCCGTAGGGGAGCACTGTGCTGTGTCGCGGTTGTAGACTGCGATAGTCAACACGCGCTTGCAGGCAATCAAATTCAAATTTCATCATTGACTGAAGCGTGCCCATTCCCCGTATTCTGACGCAATACGGGGTCCGGCGGAGAAACATTGTTCAGTCAGCCAGCGCTAGTTCGCGTCAGCGAAAAAACTGAGAATATTCGAAAGGGCCTGCTTCGTACGGACTACAGTGAACTCACGACGAAGAGCCTCTAGGTGGAGGAACAAGGGTGCCGACTAAGTTCGTTGGGGGATTGCTCTCTTGGAGTACGGCGCTGGCAATTTGTACAACAGCCGTACTCGTCGTACTGCTAGGCGATCAGGTCGTTGCGTTTGGTGGTATCGCGGCAGTCGCGGGTTTTTCAGCTGGTTTTTTAGGGTCCGTCTTTTCTAGTCTTGCTTCTAACGCCAGAACGTTTGCGATAGTGCTGGTGAGCATACTGGTATGCACACTCTTCCCGATTCAGTGGATCGCCTTTCTGTGTGGTTTTGTCTTGATCAGTTGGGCTGCTTTTGAAGGGTACAAGAACGGTGGATTTGCGACAGTCCCTGCATTGAACGGATTGCTCTTGTATTTACTGATCCCACCCGACGAGCGTATTGCCGTTCATGTTTTGGTTTTTCTGGCCGCGGCGACAGTCGGTAGTTTGCTCAGCGTTTGGCTTGACTTGGCGGGATCAGCAATACGACCTCCCATGTCTTTCAAGGAAGCAATTTCTATCTGGCTATTCTTGATTGACGGCATGAGTTTGACGTCGTTTCTCGCTCACATAATCGGAAACCAAAAATCCTACTGGCTTTCGTTGTTGTTCGTATTCCGCGTCTTGGCTCCACTTCAAAAAGTGCCTGATGCTGCATTGCGGTTTGGTCTTGGCGTAGCGCTTGGGTCTTTGGCAGCCCTATGTTTCGAGTTCAGCGGATTGTCTCATCAAGTCTTATTGATCCTCGGGTTTGCCTCCGCTGTCATAGGCGTGCACAGAATAGGTGGTAACACGCTATGGACCGCGATGTTCTTTACGATTGCCACTCTTTTGGTGACAGCCCCAACGATTGAGTTTGCGGTCTTCCGAATAGAAGCGGCGGCGATGATAGTCTTCGTAGTCGGAGGGCTATCTTTCCTGATCAGTTGGTGCTGGGAACGTATAGAAAGCCGTTCCGAAAACTAAATCTGCATGGCGGCAGAGAACAAAACTTCAGTCCAAATCTGCCTGGAGACCGTGCTCGGCAGCAATGGTGTCGGGCCTCTGGACGCATTTGACTTTGCAGCTCAGAATACGGTCATTCAGAAGACCCCCAAAGGTCGACTGATCAGACTAAAGCCGAAAATCAAAGTATCAATTCTACATTTTAGTGCCTTAGCTGCCAATGTATGCGTCCAGGAGGATTTTGATGACCCACTTCTCTGTAACGAAAGTTGTAATCGCAATTGCCACTTTGGCGTCACTTTCGGTTGCGCTTGCAGCCGAGGCCTGCACCTATGTACGGCTCACTGGAGCGGATGGTTCGCAACATCCTGGCCGCACCATGGAGTGGGGTACATTCGACATTAAGCCAGGATTTTCTGTTATCCCACGAGGACATGAGCATAGTGCAATGACGATGCCGGACGGAGCCGATGGCGCAAAGTGGAGCGGCAAATACGGCTACGCAGGTGTTAGTTTGTTGGAGCGTGCCGGTTTCTTCGGCGACGTGATCAACGAAAAGGGATTGGTCATGAATCTGCTCTACTTCCCAGGTTTTGCGGAATACCAGCCCTACGATCCAGCACAGGCGGCTAATTCAATCAGCGCGACCGACTATATGACGTACATGGTCAGCCAGTTCGCAACCGTGCAGGAGGTCATCGAGGCGACAAAACAAGTCCGGGTCGTTCCTGTGATTGAGCCATCGCTTGGTTTTGCTGCACCAGTACACGTGGTGGTCTCGGATCCATCTGGTGATGAAATCGTAGTTGAATACATCAATGGCGAGCTTCACATTTTTGAAGAGACAATTGGGGTCATGACAAATTCCCCGCCCTATAACTGGCACCTGACCAACCTGAGAAACTATCTCAATCTGCGTCCGGTCAATTGGCCCGACATAGAAGTAGCTGGGCTTACTGTGGGCGGGATTGGTTATGGAACTGGATTGCTCGGGCTTCCCGGCGACTATACCCCACCATCCCGCTTTATTCGCGCAACAGCATACAAAGAAACGGCCCGAGAGACACAAGGTGCTTACGACACGACTCTTGAGCACTTCCGCATCTTGGGGCATTTCCAATTGCCTTTGGAAACCGATTTCTCTGATCTACCGGATGGGTTGGATCCGATCCGGTACGGAAGTACGCAATACACCGTGTCTTTCGATACAGCCAATATGCAGGTCTACTATTTTACGGATGACGAAGCGCGGGTTCGTAAGTTTGATCTCAAACAGATTGAATGGGACACACTTTCAGAACCTATGACGAGAACTCTCCGTCGCGGTGGCGCGCCACAGGTCGAGGAAGTGATGTTCGACAACTGAAATCGCTTCTTCTGGACTGGGCAATTTGATTTTGCCGTACAACTAACCTTTTTGGCATAAAGCGAGCGTCACAGTGTTCCGGGAGACGGAAAGCCGCCGCGCGGGTCACTAAGGATCGGGGGCGGAAAAGTGTTACGTGTTCCGCTTAATCTTCTGGTTTTTCCGTAGCGAAGCAACATCTTTGCCAAAAACCAATGCAATTGTAAGCTGCCGTGCATGCACACCATTCCTCGAGGAGAGTTTTGATGAAGTCAGTATTGTCGCTCGCATTGTGTTTCATCGGTACTGTGGCATTGGGACAAAACGACGTCGAACGCACCGTAATAACCAACGTTCACCTCTTCGACGGCGTCAGCGATGAACGGCTTGAAGACGTCAATGTTCTGATCGAGGACCATCTCATATCCATGATCTCAGCAGACGCGATTTCTGCCGAGGGTGCTACTGTAATCGATGGTAATGGCGGGACGCTAATGCCTGGGTTGGTCGACAACCACGTGCATCTTTCGATGGTGACCGTGACAATCCCAGATCTCTTGTTTGGTGAACCAACCTATCCGCTGGTCCGTGCCGTGCGGGACGCAGAAGAGATGTTGATGCGTGGAGTCACGACAGGTCGTGACATGGGAGGCAACATATTTGGTCTGAAGCGTGCAATTGACGAGGGCGTCGTTCCCGGCCCTCGCATCTACCCATCCGGGCGCTTTTTATCGCAGACTTCTGGACACTTCGATTTTCGGACCAAAACCGAAACGCACCGGACATTCAGCGGAATTGAACCAACCGGCGACAGGCTCGGCTGGGTGTTTACGGTAGATGGAGTTCCTCAAGTGTTGGCTGCTGCTCGAGAGAACCTTCGTCTTGGCGCTTCACAAATCAAGATTGCCGCAGGTGGTGGTTATTCTTCTCCAACAGATCCGCTGCTGTCCACGCAACTCACATTTGAAGAGATGAAGGCGGCGGCTGATGCAGCAACAGATTTCGGAACTTACGTGACTATGCACGCCTATACCCCGGATGCCGTCAATCGCGCCATCGATGCTGGGATAAAAGACGTCGGGCATGGGCAATTGCTTGATCGACCGACTCTGGAACGTATGGCCGAAGAAGGTGTCTTTCTAAGCACGCAGCCATTCACGGTCTGCAACGAACCGCAGCTTGATGCGTTTTCCAACTCTAAACTGAATACGGTCTGCCAAGGGACGGCAAACATGTATCAAATCGTGAGTGAGCTACCCGAACTGAACGTTACTTGGGGAACTGACCTGTTCAATGTGCCCGACGCGGCAGATCAGGTGCAGCAGCTGGAGCGATTGCTGCCTTGGTTCAAGCCCGTAGAAATTTTGAAACAAGCGACAGGCAATGCGACAGCCCTTCTAGCGATGAGTGGAGATAAGAACCCTTATCCAGATGGACCAATTGGGCGAGTTGTGGAGGGCGGATACGCTGACCTACTGATCGTTGACGGAAACCCATTGGAAGATTTGGCTGCGGTCACAAATGCAGACAATATCAAGTTGATAATGAAGAATGGCGAGGTCTTCAAAGATACTTTGGAGTAGGATGGTGCAGTTTCCGTCGATTGGACTGTCAGCGTGGGTTGCGATTGCATTAGCGCTTTCGGGCTTGTTTTCGCCGATCCCTGTGCAAGCGTTGGAACCGCACGACCAAATCGAATGGAGCGAACTGGTCGATGTCGAAGCTCAAAACTTTGAAGATCCGTTTACTGAGCTCGACTCAACGCAGCTGTCTCAGCTTTCTGAGATCGCTCGTATCAGACAGGACGCTACAGAAGGATCCATTGAAGCTGAGCTGATGCAAAAGGCCGAGACTCGGCTTGAAGTGCTTGAAGGCAAGCTGCGGGCTCAAGGTGTCGATGTCGACTGGCTAATCTCACAACGTTGGATCGTCGCGGAACGGCGGCACAATGCTTATTGGCGCGGTAATGCCGAATTGCGAAACAAGCGCGTCAGCCTTGTGGGCTACGTCGTACCAACGATGCAGGTTTCGACAGGAGAATTGGTTGCATTTTTTGTTCCACAAGCTGGTATGTGCAGCCATCTTCCGCCTCCACCCCCCAACCAACTTATCAGAATCGGGGATGCGAAGACCGAGGAAATGGTGTTCGGTCGTATGGAGCCTGTCGAGATAATCGGAACTCTGATCGAGAATAGATCTACTGAATTGGTCAACGTTGTAGACGGCCTGCTTGAGATGAAAAGCTCCTGGTTGCTTGAAGCTGAATCCGTCGTTCGCGATTCTACTTCCGAACCAGCGATGCTTAGGCCCGGAATACTAAGAAAATAGACTTCCGTTGCGACCTGTACACAAGACTTTGCAAAGTCCGCTTTCTGCGCATTGCAGACCTTCGCGCACGGCATACCACCCAACATTAGAGAGTGGATCATCCCAGAACTTTTAGATCTTTTGGTGCGAGCCGACTTTTCTCCGGCAATGTCCCAAATTTAATTCCTTCGATTTCGAGTTTGTCTCGTATCGCTACAAGTTCACCCAGTTTGTACTCAGATTGCTCAGGAACAACGTATAGTACTTGAGGAACCTTTCTCAAAAGAAGTGCTGCTCTTGCCAGTTGGTCAATCAAGTAGCCAGGATCAATTCTATTCCTCGGGCCTTTGATCTCAATCGCCGCAAAAGGCTCCGAGCCTTTGTATACGATTAAGTCTGTGGCAAGAGGCTCGAACGTTCTGCCTTCTCGAACAGTCAAATTTTCCATATTGAAAATGTCACTAGTTTTCTGTTTGAAAAGCATTTTTGCGTTTACTTCGAAGTCTCGGGCTCTTCGCTGGCCGCCAAAACCACCTCTAGCAATCACGACCGCAGGCTTCTCCGCCAATCGAACTTCATCAAGAATAGACTTAGTTTCCGCCTGAGATAACTCCCCTGAAAGAACGGCATCAGCTATCTCTTTGGATTTCCTAGGGTCATACCGATCTATCCTTGAAAGCAAAATAACTTGCATCATGGCCAGCCAGTCGGGCTTTGATTCAAAAAGATCGGGTCGGTTCTGTTCTAACCATTTCGCCGCGGACATCGGATTGCGAAGGCTTGCAGGCTTTGTGCCTCTAATAGCGGCAACGCTTTGGAGTGCATCGTCCGGAAACGCGTACCCGCAGGCTTGGCTGTCTTGGACAACGCGATTCAGCCACGCTCCGAGGGCAATCCAGTTTTCAGTTTTGGCCAAATCTTGAAATTCGTCTTCAGTCATCATCGGTCGCAATCATTTTATTCGCATCGAGTCCATTGCCAATGCGAATGGATGCATGTATAGAGCCCGTATGAGGATAGATCGACACGCACCCCCGACGGCCCGACGCGTTCACAAGCGCGGAATGAAAAAACGCGCTGGCAAAATGTCTGGCGTCAAGTTCCCAGGCGTCATTCAGCTCGAAAGCCAAATGGAAGCAGCACTGGTTCGTTGCATGCAGGTCGACCCTCGTGTGGTCTCGCTTAAGCCACAGCCTTGCACAATCGACATGGGAACCGGAAGAGCATTTGCAAACAAAGAAGCGGCGCTAGAGGCTTATGAAGGGCGTCGGTACAGGCCTAAGCTTTATACACCAGACCTAGAAGTCAAACTTGTCGACGGCCGTTTGTTCTACTTGGACGCCAAGCACAGCGCTCACATAGATAAGAAACCTGAGTACCTGGACTATCCTTCACTTCTTGCCGAAGTCGGAATCTCGCTTGTCATTGTAACTGAGTCCTTATTGCAGGGGCCGATTGATCGAAATGCTTGGCTGCTATTGCAAGGACAAGCCGAAGAGACCGCCCCTAAACTTTCAAGCAAAATAGCGTGTCTCAAACAGCAACGTGTGACGTTCAAAGAACTAAGAGAGAATATTGGCATCCCCCAAGCGAAGATTCTTCGCCTTATTCTTGATGGCTATCTGGTGTTCGATTTTTCATGTGAAGCTCTTGGGCCATCCACGAACCTGAATACTGCGAACCGCGACCGAAGACATCTGGAGGTAATCGAATTTTGAAGCAGATTGTCAAAAGGCGGCACCAGAGAACCATCAAATATAGGGGAGAAACCTATGCTGTCGATGGAGCGATAGCTGGGCGGGATGCATATCAGATATCGAACTCCCAAGTTGATCCTTTTGAGATATCTGGACAAGAATATCGAGACCATGTGCACGATGGGCTAGTGAAGGAAGAAGGCTTCGACAAACGTCCTCGTAATGTAACCGCTAAAGATGCACGTGAAGCTCAGCTCAGACTACGCATTGTGGAAAATGCACTAAAGCTTGGGGAGGAGGGCGTTCATTGGGCAAAACGCATACCGATACTTCAACGCGAGTTCGCCGAAGAACCCACCTTCAAAATCAAGGGTAACCGTTTTCCGAGGCAATCGACTGTTCAGAATTGGGTCAAATTGTATCGGCGCGGCGGGCCGGACGCGCTTTTGCCCAAGCGCAGCAATTCAGGAAATCGTATGCCAAGGTTTGACAGCGTTTTCCACGAGATAGTGCTCGATCTATTGGAAATGCAATATACGTCGTCGGACAGACAAAATCTAACAAGTCTGTCTAGCGACGCTTATATTCAATACCAGTTGGTTTGCCATGAGAATGGCATAAAACCTGGGTGCTGCGGACGCAAGGCAGTCGAAGCGATTGTGCACACAATCCCTCATTTTGACGTTCTAAAGTGGCAACTGGGCAGTAACGAGGCGCGCCAACACATGCGAATTGCCCAAAAATACTATGATATAACAGCACCTTACGATCAAATAGAATTGGACTGCACAAAAGCTGACATAATGCTGGTTGATGATAGCGGGGAGGTAATAGGTCGGCCGTGGATTTGTGCAGCGATTGACTGTGCTACTAGTTGGATTGTCGCATTTCAGGTCTTCCTACCAGATCCATCATCAGAACATGTGGCCAAAGCTCTAAAGGAGATGATTAGCTACCCAGAGGAAGACTTTTTCGAACAGCACGAAATTGTAAACAGGAAAAAAATCGCCGCACTGCCGAAAGTGGTCGTCATGGATCAGGGTTCAGAGAACGTGGGCGAACCCATCGATGCTTTTATCGAAGTTGCTGGTGTCCATGGCCATTGGGCGCAACCTCGAAAACCCCAGGAAAAGCCGTTTATCGAAAACTTGTTCGGGGCAGTTCGAAACAAAGTCAGCCAGCTTCCGGGTGCGACTAAGTCAAAGGCATATCCCGACCGGGATCGAACTAAAAAAGCAATGGATGAGGCCCGTCTGACGCTAAGAGTGTTCAATTCAATAATGCAACGCTGGCGCTACGACGAATATGGAAGAACTCCGAGGAGAAAAGTCCAAGACATCTTTAAACGGGGTGAAACACCTAGCGCCGCTTGGGACAGATTGGCAGATGAACACATAGTGCCAGAACCCCCGTCTTTGGACGAGCATCACGCAGCGCTGATGATCCAATCCGAATCTCGAACTCTGTGGCACTACGGTATCGAATTCGAGAGTATGCAATACAACTCAGAAGACTTGGCAAGGCTGTACCGACGACTAGGCCCGCGCCAGCGTGTTGAAATTCGCTACGCTCCCCTTGATGCAAGGGAAATTTTGGTGGTCGATCCGCACACTGGCGAGTTGGTGCGCGCGTCCAATAAAGCAAAAGACTTGGCAGCACTTTCTTATCGTGAGCTGAGAGAATGCCGACCGCCTAAGCCGAAACACGACGGACCAATCAAAACGGCTGCGGAGCTCCATGCAGAGGTCGAAGCGCGTAGGGCATACAAGCAAGGCCCGAAGACAAAAATGCAAAAGAACCGCGCTGCGGAAATCGACAAGCTACGGGCTGCTGAAATGCAGAACAGAAGTTTAAGGGATCCACAACTAATTGCCCAAATACGGTCAGCAGTTGGTCCCAACAAGCTTGCGGTTACGAGATCAAAGAACTTGCCAAGGGTCGAAAGAAAAGATGCTGGACCAAACAACTAGTGGAGCTCTGCAAGGTGCATTCATTCGACATAGCCGCCACGAATGGGCTGTCTCGGAGATAAAACGTCTTTTGAAAGTTGCTGCAACCGAGGGTGGACGGATCATACCAATCTTGGGGCCGACGAGATGTGGAAAGACAGAACTGACAAAGGACTTGAAGACACAAGTTGAAAATGACCGCCAGGGCCCAAGTGCTATTCTGGTATCTTCAGATGTCATTCTGGGTCGACTTCCACCACGGCCTTCCGAGCGGGATTATTACGGTTCCTGCTTGCGAAGCATGGGCTTTGATTTTGTAGAACGAGAGCGACCTGCCCAAATTCGAGAACGTCTCTTTCGGCTCGTAGTTGAGCACGGCATTCAGACAATTATTATCGACGAAGTGAACCATTGCGCCGAAACTCTGACTAGGCACTCGCGTCGACAAGCCGCTGATCACTTCAAGACTATTGTTGATGAAACCTCAGTCACTCTGATTTTAGTTGGGTTGCCAATGTTCGAAGCGGTTATGGACAGCAACGAGCAGTTTGCGGGGCGCTGTTTGAACACCATTCGAATGAACCCCTATTGGTGGAGCGTTGAAGCTGATCGTATCGCGTTCTGCGATGCAATTTTTGCGGCCTTCGATTGTCTTGAGAAGTCCGGCATCCTTTTGGAGTTTGACCAAGATGATATGGTGCGGCGATTGTACGGTGTTTCCGGCGGACGTGTGCCAGTGGCGTTGGAAGTGCTGCGCGCGCCCCTGGCATTGGGTGCTCAAAATTTACCCTACTGCACCAAAACGATTGCCAGGGCAGCGACGGATTCAGGTTTAGAGCGAGATCCGTATCAGTCGTTTTTTCACGAAGAACCACCATCGGATACTGAGCTGATCAGGTCATACATTAGAGTCATGGCAGATGCTGGTCTCGAAGTAGAGCCTATGACGTCGCATGAGCTTGCGATTATGCGAGGTGTATGAGGTGCCGGGTTTGTTTGCAGTACCACCATTGAAAGGCGAGAGCCTTATCGGATACTTGCGTCGTCTAGCCCATGTAAATGGATACAGAGATGTCTCTGAATTTTTGACACGGTTCCGGCGGAAGTATGGGCGAATTCTAGTCGAGAACATCGAGCACTTTGAGCAAGAGATGGGCTTAGAGAAAGGTTTGTTGGTTGCTATCTCCCCTTCTGCCAAACCTGAGTCACCCAGCTTAAGCTGGCGTTTCGAGCGGCATCATAGCGATCCGATTTGCCCTTCATGTCTTGCCGATGGCTTACCCTTTCAACAAACTTGGCGTCATTACTTGGTGACAGCCTGTCACCATCACAAAACGCGTCTTCAAGATGTTTGCCCTGTCTGCAAAACCACATTGCGTCCGACGTCCGGCGGCTTTGATAAATGCAGATGTGGCTTTAGCTACTCAAATTTCCCACGGGTGGCAGCAAAGGACCACGAAGTGATCATCTCCGCCTTGATTGCGGGAGATTCAACGGTTGGCAAGCGGTTTCTTGACCTTGCAGGAGGGCGTCAGGTCCCAAAAGACATTGGCGCTTTTATTAATTTCCTAGCGAGTGGTTTCGCTCAGAACCGCACGGGCAAGTCTGGTAAAACACAAACACCCAAAAGCATCGCAGATTCGTTGGAACTGATTGAGCCGTTGGCAACTGTATTTGAACATTGGCCAAATGGGTTCGAAGAACACGTTCGAGGTTTGATACTGGCAGGAAACTCAGAATCCAACTCTGTGCCGTCCATGCTCGGAAGCTGGTATCAAAGACTTATGAAGTTCGAAGATGATGCGTACCAGCCTTTCAGAGATGCAGTGTCGCGTGCTGCTTCAACCGAGTTCAAGGGAACCTACCTGGGAAAGCTAACGCCGTTGCAAGCTCAGGAATGGGTCTCGGCTAAACAAGCGGCCAAGGAACTGGGAATTTCTGCACAGCGCTTGGTGGCTGAGGTTCAGTCAGGTCAAATTGCCGGAAAGCAAGCCCGTAGCGGGTATGGGCACCGACATACGATGATTCCACGCTTCGAAATTTCGAACATCTATCTGGATAGGAAGCGGTATTGGGATGGGTTGCAGGCCAGAGACTACCTTGGTGTTACAAGAAAGCAATTTGATCTGCTTCGCGCGTCAGAATTGATCCACGAGGTTGCTGCTAAATACCGTCCTCCACTTGTTGATGGTTGCATTGACAGTGAAAGCCTAAAAGAGCTCACAACAAAAATTCGAAACTGCACTCAAGTTCAAGCGGGAGAAACTATACCGTTCAATCAGCTCAACCTGAGGCGCACAACTGATCGAGCTGCTTTGATACATGTTCTTCGGAAAATCTCCAAAGGAGTTATCAAACCTGTTGTTGCGGAAGAAAACATGCGACTTGGGGAGTTTCATTTTTCAGTTTCCGACATCGACCGCGAACTTGGGACGCAGCGGTTATCAAAAGACTGGACCGCAAATGATGTCGCAAAGTTAACGGGCTGGAAGGCACAGGCTGTAACTCACTGGTGCAAGCTGGGCCTACTCGGATCTCGCACCGTTCCGCATGGTCCAAGCGAGTCTTTCTTGGTCAAGCCGCAGCAGCTTGCGGTCTTTCAAAGCGAGTACATGCCCGTTGCGACACTGGCTAGGTCAAGAGGAACAACGTCCCGAAAGCTGCTGTCTGATTTTGAGAGCAAAGGGATTGAGACCCATGGTGCGCAAATGGAAGGTAAGACGACGCGAGGGCACTTAGTAAAACTAAGTGACCTGGTTTCGCTGCTGTCTGAAGCTGCCTAGTGTTCGCCGGCGCCATCCGAAAAATGACTGAAATGCGCTGCCAAATTGCGGGTTCGTGGTTGCCTGGCGGCATACCAGGCACTCTCTAGACAAGTCCCGGCGCTAGAGACCTCGAAGTGGGTTTTCACCACACGCAACAAGTGCTCATAATCACCCTGGACGGCGTCCTCCAGAAAAGCCTGCATTCTCGCTTGCTCTGCTCCGGCTTTTTGGGCTGCGGCCTGGCAGCGTGCCAGCACTTCAAATGCATTGACGCTTGTCCTGGGCAGGTCGATGGTTGCAAGTTTTTTCATGTCAAATCCTCATGTAGAATACCGGGCAACCATTGCAGGTCGAAATTAATCTCACGTATAAGAAATGCGAATTTTGCCCCGATCCAGAGACTGATTGGGATTTAACATAAGTCGCAATTATAGAGCGTTTGGGCTCTCGTCAGCCAACCACCGCCGCACGAGAAAAACGGCCAGTCGTGAGTACACTTTCAGTGGTTACCTTGAGCCCAAGGTACAAAATGTTTCACCGGATACTAAGGTCAGCTATGCGCAGAAAGCGGACTTTGCAAAGTCTTGGGTACAGATCGTAATAGAAGTCTCTTTTCTCAGAACTCTGGGCCTAAGCATCGCTGGCTGGGGATTAGAAGCGCGAACAACGGATTCAGTTTCAAGGTTCAAATCCATCTCAGCGGATCGCCCAGAGACTGTTGATCTTCCCCGAGTTCAGAGCGGAGCGACCAGATAGAATGATGCGGCGTGAGTGACGCCAATTTATTTCCTACCAACCCGGAGCGGGCAGGGATTGGCTCACGGCAGTTCCAGGAAGGGGCAAGATAGACGCAGAAAACAAATGGCTGAACAGAGTTCTGGACTGTGACATAGATGATCTTCGCCGAGGTTGGGTGTGGGTGAACTAGTAGTTGAAACGCAAACCCAAGCCGGCACCTTTATCGTAGGGGCGGTCGGAACCTATACCGATTAGGAAATCAGCATAAATTGCGATGCCAGGACTGAGGTTCTTGCCAATCTGGAACTCAGCGGTCGCTGGCCAAGCATCGTTCTCCCAGTCATATGGTGCTTTGATATCCGCCTTGGCCCAATACCCATCGCCAAACGGTTGTAGCGCAATCAACCGCATCGCGGTTTGGTTTATGTCCGTCGGGCCATTGTATGAAGCAAAATGCTGGAGCAGTGGGATCAGCGTCAGCCCTGATTTTGTGTTTGCAAAGGCGAACCCGCCAAAAGGCGCAATTTGATCGGACCCGGTTCCGATCCCTTTTTCCGGGTCGCCAAAGTCCAGTATCCACTCCAGACCAATGGCCGACTTGATGGCCCACGTTTCGTTGAGCGGTCTCTGAGAAGGGAAATAGATCGCTTTGAGGCTCAATTTCTCAAAGTCAGTGAACCGAGTTCCAGTCACATCCGTTGAGTTGTAGTGTAACTCATATTTCAGTTTCAGATCAGGCCGCAGCATGTATGCGCCATCTATGAAGGCGTCCTGCTTGTCAGCACCGTTGCCCAAATCAAAATACTGATACCGGATGTCCGTGTTATTGACTGCGGCCAAAGGGTTTGAAGCGTTTTCATCGGCGATTGCTGGGGCCGCAACAATGCCAGTCGCCAATGCAAGGACAAGCGCTTGGATTTTCATATTGTTTCCAGAATTTTTGTTGTGGATGCCAAGCCCCATATCAAGCATATCATTATCTGATGCGGGGCTTGCATTACTCTTATCAGCTTCACCTTTTAGTCGGGCTGAATGTCCCGCTTGGCGACAAAGGCATCCACCGCTGCGACGGTTTCAGGACGAAGGTTCACGATACCTTCATAGGGACGTCCAGTCGCGGCCGGTTGATCGGGGTACATTTCCTTGAATTTAAGGTGGCGGGCAATAATGCGATTAAACTCATGTCCAGCCCATGCTCCGATCTCGGTCGATACGCTCTGTTCTTCGCGGGGGTCGCGGAACAGGTTGTAGAACTTGGCCACGATAGCATTTTCACCTTTGGCCGGAACTTTGAGTTTGATGTGTTCCTTTACCACCTCTTTCAGCGAATTGATCGAGTAGATCAGTACATGATCCCTGCGCCCATGCGTATCGCCAATAAACATCAAGGACGTCTGATCGACACCGTCAATGATCCGGTCGCGGGGGATGGCATCCATCGCTCCGCCGATACGCGCAATTGACGTGAACAAATCAGAGATATGAATAATGTCAGATACAATCGAGTCTCCCTCGATCAAGCCGGGCAGGCGGGCAAACGCGTCCACCCGAACGCCTCCTTCAGACGTATCGGCCTTGCCGCCGCGGAAGACCAGCGGCGAAAACCCACTGCCGGGGGCATACTTGGTGAAGTGACCGTTGTCGCCCATCAAAACGATCAGGGTATTGTCCCTGAGCCCCAGCGCATCGACTTCGTTCAGAATGACCCCGATCCATTCATCCAGCTCTTCCATGCTTTCAACGAATGTACCGCCGTTGGGTGTCGTGAACGCCTCTCTCGTCGTGCGCGTTGTCGACAGAGGGACAAGCGGCCAGTATTGCAGGAAGAACGGTTCATCCCGTTCTGCTAGCAGGCGCAACTGTTCCATCGCCTGTGCCTGATAGCGGATGTTCATTTCATTATATTTGTCCTGGGTCCATTTCTCACCCGGTTCCATATGGACTTCGCGGACCTCCCCGCCAATAACAGCTTCAAGGCCGGTAATCATGTGTCCCGGATCAGGGCGAAACCAATCATCCAGCGTGTATTTGGAGTTGTAGTTGTCTTCCCCTATGGCCATGGTGATTTCTTCCTTGGCTGCATCTTCGTTGAAGATGGCCAACTGGCCCTGCTGATGGATGGGGAACGCGGCGTAGTCAAAGCCCTGATAAGTAGGCCAGGATTCCTGAATGTCGCCCATGTGCCATTTGCCAACATGCGAGGTGTTGTAGCCCACGGATTTCAGAACTTCGGCAATTGTGACTTCTTCATCGGCAAGGCCAAAACCTGAAATATCGACGGCGGTATCGCCCATCCCATTGCGATACGGCTGGCGACCCGTCATGAAGGCGACCCGCGACGGTGTGCAGGACGGCTCGGTATACATGCGCGCAAACCGCATGCTTTCCTCTGCGAGCGCGTTGATATTGGGCGTCGAATACCCGCGTATCGCGTTCATCTCGGGCATACCCATGTCGCCAAAACCCATATCGTCAATAAGGATGTAGAAGATGTTTGGAGGGTTCCCTCCGTTTTTCTCACGAAAGTCGGCCAGCAGTTGGTCAACCTGTGCGTCGTTCTCGACCCAAACGGCTTCGTTTTGCTGCTTCAGCACATAGTATTCCGCATCATGCACGATATTGCTGTCCTGAGCTGCCGCCGAGATAGCGGAGCCGGCAAAGACCAGCGCGGAGAGGAACAGTTTTGATTTCATGAGATACCCCTGTTTCATGATTTACTTGTTTTCAGACCTTCAAGGATCAGATGATGGCAAAAGGTTGAAAGGGAGAGTTCGCTGTCTTCAGCCTGTGAGCGCAACAACTCTTTTTCGCTTTTGGTTAGCAGTGTTACGACGCGTTCGGTGCGCGCAGTATCGTCAGGCAACGATGGGCGTCCGAACCTCTTCCCTCTCGATTTGTCTGCTTTGTCTTGCAATTGTCCAAGCCTACATATTCGAATAACATTTCATGAAAACTACCTGCGGGGCGGAATGGACGACATCAAAAAACGATCAGCCCCCAAAAAAACCTGCGCCCCAAACACACTTTTTTTGCAGGACCCTTCGCAATTCCGCGAGCTGTCCCAATGGGATGTCGAGCTACGCCAAATTGAAGAGGGAACTATGAACTCTTCGGTATCCGTTTGGGCAGGTCTTGACCTTCAAATGATTGATTTGTCGTTTGATAAGGCTGTGTACCAAACCGGTGTTTCTCGCCCTGGCATTCTAGCGTTTGGCTTACCAGACAAAGGGAGTGTACGGACTTGGCTTAACGGCTCACCCTCAGACACCGCTCTGATGAATTTTGGTAGCGGAGACCCTTTTGAAGGCGTGAGCAATTCAACGCTCACAGGCCTGACCTTTGGCATCGACATCCGAAGGGCTCAACGGATCGCCGACGATTGCGGTCTTGATATCAGCGCCGTGCGAAATGACGCTTTAAGATCTTTCGTTAGCGACGCTGGAAAGCTTCATTCCTTAGTCAAAAACAAAGCGCGCTTTCTAATTGGATCAGCGGCCGGACCAAGCTCTGATAGTGAAGAGAGTGATATGATCTTTGAGCTTCTGGAAATACTGGTGGTAGGCGAAAAATGGAGTGATCGGCGAAACAGTAAAAATAGAACCCGTTTAGCACAACAAGCCGTTGAGTTCATGCGGGCCCATTTGATGGATAACGTTTCAATCGGTGAAGTATGTGCAGATACTCAGATATCCGCATGCACTCTTCGTCGCGCGTTTCAGGAAACATATGGGGTGAGCCCCAAGCAGTTTTATCTAAGAGCCCGTCTCGGTGCTGTGCGCCATGAATTGGTATCCTGCTCGCCAGAGGAGAGTATATCGGACATCGCAAACGCTTACGGATTTTGGCACATGGGTCAGTTCGCGCGAGACTACAGAGCACTCTTTGGACAACTGCCGACACAAACGTTGTCAGGCAAAGTGAACTGAAACAGAGCTTAGCAACAGTCTTTGGCGCAAAGTTTGTGTTAAGCAATTGTAGTTGCGGAGCCACTGTCAGAGTTCAGTGGCGAGCGACGCTGAGACCTTGGCAGTACGCGGCCTAACTTGTCCGCAACACGAGAATTGCAAAGTCGGATTTTGAAGGTCCGCTTCGGGCTGGTTGCGGTCAACCATGCTCATCGTAGAGACTGGTGGTACATCGTTCCGCAGAGCAGTGCTGGGGAAATGCTTATCCGGGGCACTTTGGTTCCTAGTAGGAGAGGCGCTTAGAAGAAGCACGCACTACTACAACGACAGTCGCCATAGACTTCTTATGTCAAATTTTGGTTAGTGGCGGCAGGTAAGCTGTACTAGCGGTCTGGGTCTGTATCGAGCTTGCCCCAGAGATCATCAACCATTTCTGAGAAGCCATCATTCGAGGCCTCCTGGGGCAGTAGACCAGCTCTTCGCCGGCGTTCGACCTCGGCCATTAGTTCTTCCTCTGTGGCTGATTCAACCACATCACATCGAAGAGTTTCAATCTCGTCCGCTGTCCACGACTCAAATTTGTCAGCGTAGAAGCCTAGGGAATACGGCTCGTCATCAGAAATCTGTTTGATCACAGCATTCCAATCGTCATTCTGGTTCGATGCCTTTTCGATCCTCTCGTCTGGTTCGCGAATGGACTCACGGATCAACGGCAGCAGCTTTGCCTGAGCGCTTTCTTCACCAGCACCAGTCCCTGCAAGCCAAAGGTCTGCGATCTTGCGAACAAGCGACCAAACAGTTTGATTTCGTGGGTGGTCTTCGATTCTGCCGCCAAGGCCTCGTTCTTCAACACCGAGCTGTTCAGATGCCCTCTCATTCATGCGGATATCGTAATTAGACACGTCAGCCAGATCTGAAGCGTTCTCAGCCACAGCTCGGGCGACCTCTTGATCACCAACATAGACAACCACCTTCAACATCCCGCTACCTCTTCCTTCGCCGGTTCATCACTTGGTCCAGGTGGCTGTAGTCTAGATCTCGCATTATCCTTCGAACTCGCTCTGGATCGACTTCGCGATCTTTTCCAGCAGTGTGGACGATGTGTCTGACGTAGATCGTCAACGCGACAATGATCACGGCGGATAAGATCAAGCTGATATGCTCCGCCCCCATCACTAAGTCTTCTTCCTTGGGTCTTCGATCCCGAGTTCGTCGAACACGTTGCCGCTACCATCAGTGATCTCGACATAATCGTCGTCAGTCACTAGATCCCAGGTGTTCTCTTTGACCCATTCATCCCGCCATTTGGGCGCATCGGCCGGACGCTGTGCAAAATCGGCGATTTGCTCGAAAATCATTTTGCGCAATGCAAGCCAGACCTCCGGACCCTCTTTGCGACGAGCTTGCAACTCTGCCATCAAGTCATCCAGAGGAACATCCTGCAACGGGCGCCCGAAGATCTCGTCTTCTGAAAAATCATCTGTCATCGCTCAACATCCTCGACACTGATCGTCAAGACTAAGATCTTGTTTGGTTTTACAGTGATCTCTTTTCCTTCAATCTCTCGAAGTTTGCCGTTCACCAAAGTCTCGCAGACTACGAAAATTGGGATTTCCTCTTCTGTAGTCTCGTCACTCATCTGTCTTGTCTTTCGGCTCAGCAACCTTTCGCGCCCGGATCTCATCCGCCGAGATCGGCTTGGTTAGTTTTGCTCGACCAGCCGCAATTTCAGCCTCCCGAAGTCTAAGCAAACGCAAGGTTTGTTCATCCAGCTCAACGTCGTCGTCATCACCCATCAGACCTCTCCCGAGTACAGTAACAGTGAGAACAGAGCACTTGAGACCTGTCGGCTGTCCGAACGATGTCACCAACGTGGCCACACTCTTCACACGTCACACCGCATCGAAATTCCATCCAGTCAGCGCACTCCTGAATGAGATCGTGGTATCGACTGAACCCGATACAGATCTTGCCATCCTGGCCTTTCTTAATGTCCGAGATCTGAATAGTTCCAGGGTCCAGTGCCCTGAAATCCTGACGGAAGGAAAGCTTGTGGAGTGCTTGCGAAATCATGACGAGCCAGCCCTTTCCGACAGCAGGGACAAGAGATGCGCAATTCGGAGAAACGAGGTCTGGATAGTTTTCCACAATGTCCAGCCTCAGGCTGTCGGGCCAGGATTCTTCGGCGCCCTCAAATCGCCGCCGCAGAGCATCATTGTAGCACCAGCTGCAAAGCGTCGTCACAAACCCAAGGATGCTCTGGCGTTGAGCAGAATTAGAACAACCTTCACAGGTTTGCTCAATCTGATCGACACGCCATTGAATCTCTTCACTCGTAGCCTGGTTGCAGCCCGGGCCCTCATAGACGCGCAAGCCTCCCCATTTCTGTTTGATCTGAACGATGGACGGGTGTTCATCACCAAACAGGTCGGGCTGCTCGTCGATCAACCTCTTCACTTTCTCAAGTGCAAGCGTAAGCTGCTCCGCCCACCCGGCACGATACTCACCAAGCTGCTTGAAGACGCTTCCATGAATATCATTCCAGTCGACAACACTGCTCATCACTGACCTCCGGGCGCGCGCCTCTTTGAGATCGTGTGAAACCTGCGCCATAGCAGTCATCATATGGTCGACCACTTCGCGGTCATCACACTCGACATGCAGACCCTCGGTCGACCATGTGACGTCAGGGACGTGCGGAGCTGGGTAGTTGTGCGCCATCACCAAACGCATCTCTTCGGCGTACCAGGCGTCAAATGAGCGGAGATCAGCCGGCGCTCCATGGTCCTCGATCACACCTCGGACCTTTTCCCGGAATTCCTTCCAGCTCTTTTCGACATCACCCATCAGTTACACTCTCCAGAACTTGGTCTTGTTGAGATGGAAGACCCCTCTCGAGATCTGGCAAAGGGCAATCGGCGGGACATGACCGGTGGCCAGCGAGCTCGTATTCATGAGCTTCCGGGCGTAGTCCTCATCATCGTAGTCTTCCATAATCTTATTGAAGATCACTTGTTGTTCGGCGGTCATCACCAGTCCTTCTTCACGCATGCGGGGCACCGATTACGGTCATCCGTTCGGTCAATCTGGCCGTAATATCCGCAGACACCGCAGGTCATTCGATCTCGAACACGCTTTTTTCGAACGCCAAATAGCCGGTGCCGTTTCGGATGGCGCTTGGTCGCGACATCATGCGCGCACCAACAACACAGTGTCGTGTACCAGCCGTCCAACAGCTGGGTCTCGGCAGCGTTTGAGCAGCGCTCACAGGTACGATTTGCTCGTGCAATCGTGGCGATGATCATCGACTGGATGTGTCGATCATCACACCTGTGGTAGATGCGGAGCTCTCCCAGCTTCCCCTTGATCTGGAGGACAAAGGGGTAGGTGGCACCCTTCAGATCGCAGTATTTCTTAACCTCTGTGAAGAGCTTTGTGGTCAAGCCGGACCAGCCTTCGGGTGTTCGTCCGAGGCTCTCCTCGACCGATTGCTTGATATCGTTGAAGTCAATTGTGTTCTTCGCGTCGTCCGCCATGTCGGACTCCTCCTGAGAATGGTAGGAGGCGTCGGAATCGAACCGACTCGTGCACTCTAATCTGGAGCAATTACAAGGATATAAGCCTCGCCCGCATACCAATGCTGCCTCCCGCGGATTTCGCGTGGGTTATCGACTTCAGGCCGATATTCGATGGCAGTGGATGCGTGTGAACGTCATGACCGCAAGCTGAACCAGTTCGCATAACCATGTCAAGACGGAGCGTGCTGCACTTCGAAATTCACCGCGTAGTTCTGGGAACCTTCTAGCTTAGCGTGTGCCAAAAAGAATGAAGCATCCTATTTTGCGGGCCAGTACAGCGTCGAGTAGTTCTCAGACAGCGAAGCGATTCGATGCCCTGTGATCCAGACTCGAGCTCAGAAACTCCGTCGATAGTTCGCTCTGAACCGACGCGCGTCTTTTGATCTGCGTCTGACGCGCTGTGTTCTGGAGAAATACAAAAGTCTTGATCTGACCAAACGTCAGCGGCAGCATTGACCTGCATCTTTCGAAAAATGGAGATCCCGGTTGCAAGACCTTGTAAGCCTCATTCGATTTAGCGTCTCGAGTCATTTGTGATGATACGTTCCTCACCTGAGCTGCTGGCGGTTTCGAGGCGTTGGTATGAAATACTCAGAACCAAAAAGAATACTGACGAGTTGCAGGATTTTCTGTCGCAAGCAGATGAACTAAGGTTCGTTGGCACAGGCGAAGGTGAGTTTTGGAGCGGGCAAGCAGTTCGCGATGGGGTTAGCGGATTTTTTGCGGAGATCCCGGCACCCGTCGTTTTCGAAGAAGTTGAAGCTGAGGCCTTCGAAAACGGAGAAACAGGATGGTCATCCTTCGTCCACAAGATTCAGTTTGTCGGCTTTGATGAAGCCGTCTTTTACCGCACCGTCCTGATTTTTGTCCTGGAGGGAGCAGCCTGGAAGATCATCAATCGCCACGCTTCAGTGCCAACTCCAAATATTGAACTCGTGGGTAAAGAGCAGCTGGCCATCCAAAAACTGGTTGATGCTGCGCGCGAAGATGGACCCGAGCTGATCCAAACCGAAGGTTTGGCTTCAGTACTTTTCACTGATGTGGAGGGCAGCACAACGTTGGCGGAGGCGTTGGGCGATCAGCGTTGGTCGGTGCTGATCGAAAACCACTTCCAAGTCTTGGCGGCGATCATTGAAAAGTATCATGGCCAGTTCGTGAAATCCCTCGGAGACGGAACGTTGTCCGTCTTTCCGTCCGCGAAAGAAGCACTAACGGCCGCCATCAAGATTCAGGGGGCCATTGCATCGGCTTCCGAGGAGCCATCTTTCGGTGTTCGGATTGGGATTCATACAGGTGATGTCGTGCAATCTCGTGGAGATTTTTTCGGTACTGTGGTCAATAAAGCGTCACGCATAACGACCGTTGGTGTGGCAGGCGAGATACTCGTTTCAGATGCGACTCGTGCCATGGTCGGAGCGCGAACCGATTTCTCATTTTCTGAAATAGAACCCAGACTCCTGAAAGGTCTACGCGGTCACCACGTCTTGTATCGGTTGGAGTGGCAAGATTGAGTTTGCGGCTGCTCTAACACCGAAAACCCACACAGATATCCAGTAGAGCAAAGTCGTAAAACGTCTTTTGGTTCGCAGCACACCTCACATCGCCAGCAATTCCCGATGAATTGCGACCATCGCCCAGGTGTCGCGCGTACAATACGCAACAAGATCAGAATATACCTTCTCGCGCGCTGGATCACCCGGTTCGGCCAGTGTTACATCCTTCCAAAGGCGAGACGCGCTCGCCCCCTCTTTGATGTCCAGATCATCGTATGAAAGTTCTGGCAAAAACGCTGGAAGAACGGCCTTGATAGAGGCGCTTCCCTTGAACGCGGGATCGTTGATCACTTCATCTGCAAACGGCTTCATAAGATCTACAACGCGGGCGTTTAGGCCTTCCAGGAACTCTGCATGCTCTGGATAAGTTTCCGCCATTTCCGTATTGCGCGATTTCTCGAACGGAGCATACCAAACCACTACAGAGCCAACGTTTCCTATGTCCTCACGAAGCCTTTTCAGCAAGGCTGGCATTGGGTTACTGGCGTCTCGGTGGAGATACTCCCTGTGCTCAATTTCTCCGCCAGGCTCATGCTGGATATGCAAGGAATACTGGAAAGCCACTTGCTGATAGGGACGCGTTCCGTCCCAGGGTGGCAGCAAACTCTGAGATGTCTCGTAGTCAAAATAGTGAACCGGATAGACAATCTCGCTCAGAAACCTGCTTAACTCCTGATGATCGATTGTGCGTTCACCGTTCGCCACTGCTCTCAAGTAGCGCTGTGTCGACTTGCCTAACACAGATGGATCACTGATCTCGTCAATCTTTGTGGTCCCATTTGCGATGAGTTCCGAGGCTTTTTCCGCATTCATGAACGGAAGGCGGTGGATACTGTCATGCGCGAGAGGTGGGTCGAGTTTTTCGCGGATCTCCAGCCATTCACCATAGGATTTAAGGCGCGCACGTTCGGGGGACGGATCAGGCATCGTACCGCTGGCAACGACGCTCAATGCCTGATCGATACGCGTGCGTGTTTTTTCGAGGTGCTCAGTCACCGCGTCCGTGATGTCAGTGATGCCGACAAGCTCTTGCGGATTGATTTCGCCGTTTCTGACGTAATCACGGTTCACATGTGCCACTTCGCAGCGCGTAATGGGGAACCCGGCCGCCTCAAGCACGACACGCTGGAATGCGAGATCAAAAGTGTGTTCGGGCTTTGCAGATGTTCCGCTCTTGATCTCTGTCAGAACGTACCCATCGCAATTGCGGCTCACGATGTCGGAGATGCAAGTTATGGTTCCATCTTCATAGCGTCCCTGCGCCACTGCGTTTGCACCGTTTCTCCAAGCCTCCAAAGTACGCGCGGGCAGAGCCTGGTATTCTGAAAAATCTGAAAAACCGAGGCGAACGAGATCACCAAAAAGCTCCTCTGCATAAGGCTCAAACGCGTGCCCCTCGTCAAAGCGCGCTTGCAATGAGGGGTCAATCGGCGGCAACAGATGCCTGGCGTGCTTCTTGATCCATAGCCAGGCAGGGTGCCTGAGAAACATCATGTAATCTGATTTGGATAGCATCGTGTAATTTGCTTCCCAGAATTGATGAAACCAGCGAAAGACCATCATGGTCAGCTATTGAGAGCAACTTTTCTTTGGTGCAGTCGGTGTCACCTATCTACCAAAGCCTCATGTAAATCGTACCGATAGCTCGGTGTCCATCACGCCACCAAAACCAGCTGACCATTCTTCACCCGGAGACACTGGCCATGCGTCTGTCAAAGTACCGGTTGTAACCAGCTCGCCTCCCTGAAGCTGGTCGGCTTCGGAGAGCACAGACACAAGATGAGCCAGGACTTCAATTGGGCCTCCAAGCGCGTTTTCGCCTTTGCCGGACTCGATGGCCTCTGTGCCCTTGAACAATGCTAGTGGCACTTCGGCCAAGCCGATCAAAACATCATGCGTCGCCGCGATTTTGTCGCCAAGAACAAGGCAGCCGTGCAATCCTTGTGCTGCGATTGAATCTTCGACTGAGAATTTCCAGTCGGGAAAAATCGATTGAACAATTTCAAATCCCGGGGCAACCCAATCCACGCAACCTGCCAACTGTTCATTGTTCATTTCAGCCGTCGGGGCATAGCCAAGGCCTAGTACGATTTCTGGCTCGATTCTCGGTTCTGAATACCTTGCCAAACTTACCGGCTGATCAGTCGAAAACAGACCATCTGCGTGGACCTCTCCCCAAATGGGTTGATCCACACCATAAACAGGCCAAATTGTGCGGTTCGTGAAGCCGACTTTTCGGCCGACTCTCTTTTTGCCCCGAAGCTCTCGGACGCGACTTGCAATCGAATAAGCGTCATCCAGCGTTAGCTGTCCTGCCTCTGAGGACAGTGGAGATATATGATGGGTAGAGGTCAGGGCATCGGCGATTTTCTGAGCGTTAGCTTCAATATCTCTTGTCATATTCGCATTATACCTGCCGAAGGCTGGATCGCGATGCAATCAAGGTATTGAAGAACTAGGTTCCTCAATTCACAGGTATGAAGAACGATGCTAACTATTGGTCCATTCCCTAGGAGACCTGACATGACCAAACTTCGCCTTTTTGGTATCGTCATCCTTTTCCTTGCAGCACTATGTGGGCTTTCAGAGCATCTGTTTTATGGCGGTGTCGACCCAAACGGCGTTCTGCAAGAAAGCTTCTTTTTGCCGCTGACTTTCATTCTCGCAGCAATTGGCATCGTTGTGCTCGTAGCTTCTTTGTTCCAATCGCGGCGTGACTGAGACGCGTCCGTCAGTTAGAACGCTGTTCCAAAACGCAAATCGAGTAATCTCCAGGATGGCGACCTCCGCCCAAGTCTAGGCAGGCCTCCTAATATTGGTAACGTTCGACCGCACGTCCCGCTAGGAACATGCATAACCCCACCGTCAATACGGTGAACGCCAACAGTATCTTCGTACTCCGTGTCATTGCTCAGTTTATTGTTTCATTCTCTTGGTGTCAGTCAACCAGCTTTCAGATATTGTCGAAAATTGGCAAACTCTAAAACTCAAACTTCAATTTGGTTTCGTCGAGTTTCTAAATAAGGAACGCGCCCTCGATCAGATCAATCTCGGTCCAGAAGTTTTGGCCTACTAGCTTGAAAAGGTGCGTATCGGCAGAGCGGTGAGCATCTGCATTGATCTTAGCTATCGACTCCGAAATCCAATGATCCATGCCTATACTCAATGGCGCTGTTCAGCGCCCGTCAAGCTCGGGAAAATCGTTTCAAGGCTTGACCTTTTGCGACTGCTTCTACGCAAAGGTGGGTATGGTCGGAATGCAAAACCCGGCTTGTCTTGCCTCGCAGCAATTGCACGAGCAGGTCTGCATTGGGCAGACCTTCCCGTGTTGTGAGTTTGCTAATATGCCACAACAAAAAATCCAAAAAGATAAACTTTGTTTTTCAAGACCTAAGTTGAGGTAGCTTCGCTTGTACCGCGAGAGGAGAAAGTTGGTGACAAACAATAGGCCGTTCCCACTAAGTCGAATTGCTCAGCTCATCACTCTGGCGAATATCGCATTCGTAATTTTGGCTTATTTGATGTCGCCAACCAAAGTACAAGCCCAAAGCTCACAGGCCTGCGTGGAATTGGGTTCTCCTAGAAATGAGTACGCTTCTGGATCTGAAAGCACTCGCGGTAATCAAACAATCTCAACGACGGAACGCACGTGTCTGCCGATCCCAAACGGACCCATTACAGGACTTACAATTGGAAACTCCTCGATCACGTCCTCAGGTGAAATTGAGTTGTATGTTCCTGGCCAAAGTATCGTTTCAAGCAATGCTTCAGTTTTAACTCTTCTGAATGTTGATGTCGCCGCAGGCAGCGGAGACTTTGTATCCCGGGAAGCGTTGGCAACAAACATCAACGGGAAGCTCAGAGTAAACCTCATTGGAACTTCGATTGGTTCCGGCAGATCAATGACGTTCGCTCCCTTCAACGGCGCGAATATCGACCCCACGGAAGTCTACTTCCAGTCCGACCGCCCGCTAACCTATGACAACCTTACCGTTATGGGAGCGACCGAAGTCGTTTTTGGGGCCTACTATATTCAGACTCGGGTTGCTGAGGCTTCTGATTTCACGCTGACGAATAGTTCGATTTCTTCAACCAGTGACATGACGATAGCGGCAGGCACGACCGTTCGGCTCGATGCAGCAAGCAGTTTGAACACCGTAAACTTTGAGAATTTTGGCACGCTGGCCGGAACGGGAACCGTGAACGCATTCAACTTCACAGTTAAGAACGGAGGGGTGCTTTCGCCGGGCTTTTCAATTGGTACGCTTAACAATAGTGGCGGTATCGCCTTTGAAACTGGGTCAAGGATCTTAAGTGAAGTCGATCCGACGGCCGGTCAGAAAGCCGATTTGGTGTCATCCAGCGGGCCCGTTACAGGGATTAACCGCGCCACTATACAAGTCGATGCCGCTCGTCCCGGCCTGACTGCGCAGGACTATGCTGCTGGCAACGACTACACGGTTTTTCAAGCCTCGCGTTTCGACGGAAACTCCCCAACTCTTGTTGCCGGGGGATCTCTGCCCGCCCTATCCAATCTGAGTATCTCAAACACGCCAACCGCAGACGGTAGAATCGACATAGCGTTTTCGACCCTCCCCGTCTCGAGTTTACCACAACATCCATCAGTTGTTGGATCTCCCAATGCAAGCAACCTTGCTGGTGCGGTGGCTAACACCACAAACACGTCACCTGGAACTAATCTGACCAATGGCTCAACCTTGGGTAATACCGTTAACACGCTTACCAATTCAGGTTTGGCTGCGTTTAATCGTGTGCACGCAGAACCCTATTCCTCCAATTTGACCGTTGGGCTTGAGCAACTTGACCTGATAACCAACACTGTGCTGAGCCATGCTGACTGCCGCAAGTATCAAGCGGTTGGCTTCAGCAATGCGGATCAACCCGTTGCAGAAGGCGACATCGACTCGGCCCAGAGCCCGAGCGGCGCAATAGACTGCTCTGATCGGCGCTGGTGGATCGACACGGCCTATGTGAGCGGGGACGTTGATGGAAGCAATGGCCTTGGGACATTCGACTATTCGCTGGGTACGATTTTGGTCGGAGCGGATGTCGCAAGCACCGATAGAGGTGTGGTCGGCGTGTACGCAGGTTTTGGGACATCCTCCATGGATGAACACGATCAAGTCGATCAGGACTTTTCGACCGACAGCTATCATGTGGGCGTCTATGGGCGCACAACAACCGGAACTTGGGAGTTCTCCGGGCTGGTCGGTTACATGTTCGGTGAAACCGACGCCAAGCGAAATAACCCTTCTGTCGATGGCTTTACGGGAGGCGAGGCAAAGTCTGATTTGGACCAAGAGGGCATCCATGCCGGTATCCAGGCACGGAAGCTGTTTAACCTGGACAGCGGTGCAAGGGTTTCCACGGTTTTTGGATTGAACTACGGGCGTATTCAACAAGGTTCAGGCACAGAGACGGGCGGTGGTGATTTCAATTACTCGATTGAAAAAGCGAACGCAGAATCGCTGGTCGCTTCTATTGGAATTGACTACCAGCGGGATTTCTTGACAGAGAATGGTGTGCTAACCCCAATCGCCTTTGCTCGTTACGAGTATGATTTTTTTGCCAACAAGGACAGTGAACACGAAATCACTGTCACGAGCCCGATATTTGGGACATTCACGCAAGTCGGACAAAACCGAGGCGCCAATGGTTTCGTTCTTGGGCTTGGACTGGGCTATCAGATTTCTGATCTGGCAAGACTAACGGCAGGATATGGCTATTCTGTTCGCTCCAATGGCCAAGAACATGGCCTAGGCGCGAATTTAAGTGTTCGGTTCTGATTAGGGCGCACCAACGAAGAGGAGTAGTAGTCTAGCTGCAACAACTTGCGGAAGCTATTGTGGCGATGTGAGCTTCATTCCCCAGCGATCAAAATTTGGGGATATTAAAAACATAGAGCCGCGATTTCTTGGCATCGTCTGTCAGGATGTAGAGAAGCCCTTTGGTCTCATCGAGAGCGATCCCTTCGGGATGTTTAACTTCCTTTTGTTTGCCATCTTCTGAGAACGTCAAACTGATAGACTTTACTGACTTGGATTTTGGATTGTAGACGAAGATCTGACGGCTTTTGTCACTCACAATCCAAAGTGAACGCGAGGACCGAGACCATGCCAGGCCACTCAAATCCAGTTCATTATCATCTACACGCTCGGAGATAAAACCTGCATCGCGGGCTAAAGGAATAATCTCAACAATTTCGTCTAGTTCTGGCGATAACACCATTAACAACCTTGGTTGTCCCTCAATGCCAACAAAGACCCGCCCAGATTCCGGGTCAACGGCGATGCCTTCGGGTCCCTTGTTCAAAGGGTTGCCGACGAGAAATTCAGAGGCGTCCGAGTAGCCTTTGAGAGATGTGAGAGGGATTGTAGTTAGTTGAATGGGGTCTGTCGGGTGAACGACTAGAATTGATCGATCAGTTTCCTGAAGTACTAAAACAGACCCATCTTTTCGTGATGCGACGCCCTCCAGATCTGATCCCGCCAATGAAGGCAGCTTGAATGAGTTTCCTAATGCCCCGTCGATTCCAAGTAGGTGCAGTTTAGGTTCAGCGTCGCTTACTGACCATAAGAAGCCTTCCGCGTTGGACAGAGACAATCCGGAAGGCTCCGAGAAGCCTTCCGATTTATCCGCCACCTTGAAGGAGTCGATGAGAGTCAAACCGGGGCTCTCGGCGTGGGCGAGCTCGATCCATGCCAGAAATGCAACAGTAGCGCTTGCAAAAGAAGCTAGTGTTCCAAGCTTGGGGAAGCACCGTGAAAACCCAAGTTTCGACCGAAGCAGCTTGTGTTCTGACATTGGGTTTTCTCGCGCTTGGACCATATCCTTGTATCAGCGTTCGTATCACAGTCCGGACGCGATGTCCGAAGAATGCACTGTAATCTCTTTACCTGATCCCGCCTGTTGCGATTGAATTGAATAGGGCACGATGTGCCTTTGGTGAAGCGTAAGCCTTTGGCGTGAGCAGGAAGGAAGACAAGTTGAATACGACCCTCACATTTGTGACCGTGTTGTTGATGCTGCTGTTGCCAGGTGCTGCGGTGTCACAAGTCGACCCTGCGACGATGCTGGCCGGGGCTTCGGGGTCGGAAATCGTTATCGAACGCCGGTGGACGCAGTTTCGTGGCAAACAGGAACTGTATTTCTTTACTCTCGATGTGATCGTTACGATCATTCTGGCTGGCTTGATCGTCTATCATCCGGTGAGACGTAAAGCCCGTAGAAGTGTCAGCGATATCGTCATGCCGCGACTGTTCTTCCTTTATGCGCTTGTCGGCATGGCGGTTGGGTTTCTGGTCGTACAGCACGGATCGATGATCGGGTTCGTGATTTTTGGAATAGGAGCTCTGTTAAGGTTCCGATCAAATATGGATGACCCGGTCGACACGGTGGAAATGATTATAGTCACCGTGCTTGGGCTGGCGGTAGGGCTGGGCTTGCCCTTGATGGCCACACTGGTGGCGGTTGTATGTTGGTGTTTCATTTGGCTCGGTGGGCGAAACAAGGGCGTGGAAATTTCGCTCAAGGCTTCAAACGAAGAGCACTCATTGAAAGTCAGCGGGGACATTGAAGCCATGGCCGCAGACGCTGGATGGAAGCTGGTCAGAAAACACCACGTTCCTGGAAAATCTCGCGTCTCATTGCTTTTCATCACCTCGGGTGGGCTTTCGGAAGCCCGGATCGAAGAGATGATAAACGACCTGGTCCCTGAGAAAGTTGAGCTGAAACTCAACCTCTAGTCATTTCACAAGGTCTAAGCGTTTCAACACCGCATTCGGGGATCTGATCTCTTTCGGGAGCGACTTGAAGTTTACCGACCTTTCGAAATCAGGGCCTCGATATACTGCTATCCCAAACTCTCCGTTTGGCTGGAACGTAACATGAGTGAAGCTGTGAGGCGATCTGGCTTTTGAGCCGATAAGCCGTCGCGGGCCACCTCCCAAACAAGCTTGGGAGACGTAAGCTACACCGTCTTTCCAACCGGGATAGAAAGCATGATGGTGGCCTGACAGATGCAGAACGACACCGCTTTCCAAATAGATTTTTTCAAGTGTTGGGTCACCGATGATTTCGCGTTCGCGCTGGATTGCGAACGGCCAAAGTGGGAGGTGACTGAAAGTGACAATCGGGTCTCCGTCTGAACCCAGTTCCTTTAGGCGGTCCTGCTGATCACCGGATAGCGGCCCTAAGGTCGTAGCATCCAAAGACGCAAACGTAATGCCCTGCATCTCAAATGCGTAGAAGAACGGGTAGTCATCTGAAACCAGGAAGTCGACGTCTGGCTTTCTTGGTGTCCATTCCTCTGCGTATATTTTTCTTTCACGCTCGAACCCACGGTACGCAGAGGCATCATGGTTTCCTGGCGTGACCGCAAATGGAATGCCGGCAGCCTCTAAAGGATCTGATACGGCCTCGTGAAACGCCTTCCACATCTCCCTGACCTGTTTGTCTGACAAGTTGGGAATGCGCTGTCCCGCTACCATATCTCCGGTCGAAATCACCAAATCGGGATCAATCTCGATTATCCGCTCAATCGCTTTGTCGACGCGGGCATCGTATCGTACCGAACCATAGCTTCCGTTCAGATCCGATATGACGATGACATCCAATGCCGCGGCCTTGCAGGTTAGCAGAGCGGTCCAAATGAGCGCTGCAAAAAGTGCAGAACACCTAACGGTCACTACAGTTCACGACCTCCACTTCGGTGTCGTTTCTCAAAAAGAATGCGACAGGATCCAAGTCGAACATCAAATCACCATTAGAACAATTGTCCTGGAGAATGGACGTTGCCAGCTCGGTGTTTTTCACAACTTGGGCAATCTGCCTATCTGACAACCCAAGGCTCCGCGACAACCAGCCATAGACGGGACCTTGAGATTGAAGATCACTATTCAAAGCAACCAAGCGCCGGTAGGTGCTTGGAGAGAAGTGCCGCATTTTTTCCAGCATTTGAGTAGATTTCGCGAAGTTAGCATACTCGACCCGCCCACCAGCATCGTTGTCGTTTAGATTGCTGCGACGGATCAATAATGCCTCGGCGGGAATATCTCCATCGTTCGGCTGATGGTGATTGGCTTTCTTATGCTTCAGCTTTCCGTCTTCGACCCAATACCAATAGGGTGTGAAGTCTATGTTTCCTACACGGTCCTGCTGGCTGAAGATGAAGTCGAGTAGAACAATTTCGGTAAGTTCTTGCATCCAAAATGCGATCTGTTGGTCGCTGACATCGGGGCCGAGATCCTTGTTGATGATCCGGTCTTTTCGGCCTTCTTTAACGCCCTCTGCAATGGCCTCTGGCAAGGGTTTTGAAGAACGCAAAGCCAAGAAAGCGGGGGTTTCCTGAAAATCACGGTTTTGTCCTTTTCCCCAACCAGATTTTCGGGTGCCGTTGATTTCCGAGCCATATCGATGCCCAGGACTATCAAGCAGAACACCATATATTTGCGTTCGATCCGATGTGAACAGATCATCGGTCGGTTTGTATGAGTTTGGGTCGGAATCCGCAGCTGCGAAGACCCGCCAGCCTTCATGGTTCATGCGCCCGCCATGAGAGCCACCAGAAATCGCAAGGCCAGGCTCTGCGACCTCGGAAAAATGCGCTTGGGCGTCCATGCTACGCCAAACGGCGACTGGAACTTTGACAGTCGCGTCGAAATATCTGGAGAAATGATAGTAAAGCAGCGACGAGGTGGAAAACGTTCCACTGGTGCCTTTTTGGTTCATGGTGGACTTGAATTTAGCCACCCTGTCCTTGGCCAGATCTTTTGCCGCCTTCCCCTCCTTGCAAGCGTTTCTCTCGAATTCAGCTCGGTTCCCCACGTAGGGTCCTTCCGAAATATCGTAGACTGCCATTCCTGGGCTGGTGCTCCAGGTTTTTGGACAAATAGCAATTTCGGAGGCATAGAAATCGATCTCGCAATAGGCCGTTTCTTCCTCAAGATCGCTTTTTCGATACTCACCCGTTGGAACTTTTTCGATCCGAATGCAGCGTTCCGTAACACCATTGGGACTATCAAATGTCGTGGCTTCACCGAGAATATCGTCGTTCGCCCACAAGGCAGTAGGTGCAATGAAAGCAAGTGACCACAGAAGATTGAACTTCATTTGGATAGTCCTCCTGGTATCACTTAGGGCAAATCGCTGCCTGTTGTTCGATGGAGATTTTCAACTTTGGGTCGACACTGAAGTTGGAGAATTTTGAGTCAATCCACTGGTCGCATCCGCCTGAACATGGGGCCCCGTTTCGGGCATCATTCCAATATTCCTTGGCCCTTTCTTCCGTCCAACCACAAAATTGAACGAGCGCCATTGCCGACAATGCCCCCGAGGAATGAACGCCCCACATGCAATGCACCAGGACAGGGCCTTTTCCAGGGTTTTGAATCACCTCGTGTATGGAAGCCATGACAGCATCGGGTCGGGAGGATCTGGCACTTTGATAGTCAAAGGATCCGTTTCCACAACTTGTGCGACCGTATTCAGTGTTCTTGCCAAAGTCGGCATAAAACCCGGTTGAAAACCCTTCACCGCACAGAGTGTCGCGTTGACCCTCACTTAGGCCAGTTCGATCCTTGTCGCCACCCTTGAAACCGGATCGATACAAGACACCGCTTAGGACTGGTCGAAAGAAAGCGACACCATCGACGCCTCCGTCACCACCCTTTGAGAGCATTTGACTGTTGCTTGGACCGCCATTTCGACTGGTAACGTCAGAATTCGCAGCGGTTGCCAGAAAACCAATAAATATGAGGGTCGCCAAAAACCGCATACCAGCTCCTTCCTATTCTTGAACCCTTGATGGTCACACTCTTCCGACCTGATAGTCTCTCGGAAGGGCTGGTTCACGATAACCATTTCAAGTGGGCGATTAGCTTTCCGTTGTGAAACTTTAGATGGGCCACACCAGATTGATAATAACGACGACTACGAAGTAGGCTAGAACAACTTTCCAGTTCCATTGGTGCTTGTTTTCTTCGTTTATCACCCCCGCCGATTTCAATGCCATGTTTGTGATAACTAGAGCGGCGATGATGACCGCCGCATGTGCCAGGTCGAAATGCAAGTGTGAGTTCCTTCTTTCAGATTTGGGATTGATGGAATTTTGTCAGCAGTCACTTGATGGCAGCATAGCTACATCTGAGTACCTTCCCTCAGACGTCGTGATCCGAGCACATGCACCAGTATCCTTGTTAAACCAGTACGAGGTCAGACCTTCGCTTCGGATGAGTTCAAACCCGAGGCTTTGAATGCCCATTTCAGCTTGGCCCGCTCTTGCCCCTTCAAATGACGAAAGATCGCTAGAGCTGCCCACAGTTGGTGCACTTGCATCCACCGAACCGCTACTCTCATCGCATGCTGCAAGCGCCGAAACGCACATCGTGCCGATCACAATTAGGACCTTGGATTTCATCTGTTTTTCCCTCTCTTTTTTGGACTTGCGTTCCTGGGTTTCTGATTGATCACCTATTCAATTCCGAAAATTACGTTGTAGCCGACGGAAGAGTTGCTGCGATTGATGACCTCCACAACATGATCACCAGATTGCCAAAGCTGTCCTCGATACTCCTTGTCCGCCGACATCAATCCCAACAGTTCAGAACCATCGGGGTTGCGAATAACGTAGTCCAAGGAGCCATTTCGCGGAGCAACGCGAACGTAGAGGAACTGTTCGTTTTTGGCACCCAGAACGTATTGCTGCGACGCTCCGGGCGCGAGTTCACCAACAAGTTCTGCGCCAGTGGAACCAGAATCAAATTTGACACGTTGGCTACCAGTAGACCCGGCGGCGCCTGCCATGGCTCCACCGCCATCATCCATCGCTTCGACAACCGACATCTCGCCGATGCTTCCATCCTTGTACGCGATGCAGCGCCAAAGTGTTCCACCTGCATCTCGCAGCATGACGAGCGTGCCCGCTTCTGAGAACTCTGAGCTTTCAATCGTACCGGACTGACCGTCTGGTCCACCAACCTGCCGCAAATGGTCGATACACGCGTCGTCGGCTTCTGACATTGCAAAGGCAGCTGCGCCCGCGATTGCGAACATGGGTGTGAGGAGTTTGAATAAAACGAGTTTCATCAGATGGTTCCCTGTTGGCTTGTCCTTAGAGATTTGTTCCTTACAAAGCGGAACCTCACTTCGCTTCTCGTAACTTTGACAGAAATTCATCGCATGCCTGTGCGCTGCCGACGATCTCGCCCGTCGTTTCAATTCCTTGCAGTGACGCCATTTCGGAATTTACGCGGTTGAGGATCTGATCCGCTTGCTCGGCGGTGATAAGGTTCTCAGCTTGTGCTCCTTTCAATGTGGTGCAGACACCGGCGGACAAGCCTGTCGCAACGCCGACACCCATCGCGGCCCCACCACCCAAGGTCATCGCCCCAACGACGCCGAGGACGAGCCCGATCACAATTCCCAAGATCACTTTTCCCATGTTTTCCTCCCTTTTGGTGAGACAGAGCTCCACCTTCATTTCTGGTGTAAACTGCGAGCCCATCTGCAAATGAAAACCAGCGCCAAAATGTTGAGCATCGGAGCAATCGCTGCAAACCACGGCTTGGCGGACTCCGAAATTAAGTCCGCTACAAGTATCCAAGGTAGTCCCAACGGCAGTAGGTACACTCCGGACAAAGGGTCTCGTTCCTGTCCCAACCAGCCAAATGTGCCTGTCAAGAATGCAACCAACGCCAACAGGTACAGGACCGCGAATACGATGATGGTGGTTCTACAAACCAAGTCGAGCCTCAGCAGATCAAGCCAGTGCTGCGCAGCCGATTTCGGCTACGCGGTAGACTGCTCACAATGCGCCTTCGTCGCCCAGGAACTCGATACCAGCTGTCGCGCCATCAGTGTAAGCAATGCAATTCCAAGGAGCACGATCCTCACCAACACCGACAGTGACTTGTGTTCCCGCCTCGCTAAACGCGGATGAGAGAACCACGACTTGTGAATTGTTTGTTGTGCTTGCTACATCTCGCAAACACGCCTGCTGAGCCGGCGTGAGCTCGGCGGACGCACTGGATGTACCCGTATCGTCGCAGGCCGCAAGCAGTGCGAAACATGTCGTGCCTGCAATCATCACCATCTTGTTAGACATTTTCTTCTCCCTCTGGTTCCCTTGAAATTAGTGAAATTGGATGGGCTTGTTTGAAGTTCTCGCGTCAGAGCGGGCTATGGAACATACTTCGACCCTGTGATTTCCCTTTCCAACAACTTGTCGCGGGGGGCTTGGCGGGCAGAGCGATTTTACTTTGACTACCGAGACCGCCGACGACGTGTGAAAGCTGAATGACGACACTGGCAAAAGCTCGAGCGAATTCTGGAAATAGGGCGAGTACGTTTAGTCTGAGCATCGCGTCCTCCCAGCGCTCAATCATTGTAAAGTGCCTTCCGACCGCTAGCACTCACTCCAACAGTCGGAAGGGCTCGGCACAGCGAGCAGCAACGACAACAACGGAGGTAAAATAAAGTTGTGTCGAATTCGCATGTTTGAATCTAATTTTTAATAAATCAATATTTTTTCCGCGCGTAAAATTCACTATGCTTTCGTGCGATAGGCTTCTGCTTTCAAACAAAAAGGTAAGTGGGAGCTTCCATAAGGGCGAATGTGATCTTTTGGCTCGGCGAGGCGTTCTGAGGCCGCACAGAAACTGAAAAAGGATTGAAAGATGGGATTTGGTGAAGCCGTTAAAACGTGTTTCTCGAAGTACTTCCAGTTCTCCGGCCGGGCTTTACGCTCAGAATATTGGTGGTTCTTCTTGTTTGTGGTTGTCGTGAGTGCTGGTTTAGCTGTGCTGGATACGATCATATTCGGGACCAACCCTGAAACAGGGCAGGGATCTCGGGTTCTGTCCTCTGTTTTCCAACTGGCCGTTCTCATACCTATGCTGGCCGCCGGTTGGCGGAGGCTGCATGATACAGGACGACCTGGCTGGTATTTGCTGCTGCCGATGGCGCTCAGCATTACAACGCTTTTTGTTATGCTGGGTGGGGTAGCGTTCTTTTCAGTATTGGAGCAAGGGACCGAAAACCCCGATGCATTGCGAGGACCTGCGGCCGTCCTGGGTGTGACCGGTATCGTTGTTGTCTCAATCCTTCAATTGGTTCTGTCCATTCTGATGATCTGGTGGCTGACACGACCCTCCCAAGAAGGCGCAAACGAATACGGCGAACCTGTTTCCTGATCTGGCTGTCCGGGCAATTGGCTGGAACTTCTGCTGAACGACAGCGCGAACCGTAACTCAATGGAGAGAAAAAATGAGCTGCAAAACCATTTCCATTGGAATGCTACTGATGGCAGTGGCGACCACAGCATCAGCGGAGTGGTCGTTCAGCTCCGGGCCCAACCCCAATGCGTTTATTCAGACAGGAAACATGACGCTGGAACTTCAGTGTGACCGTATTCGCTTTGCTCCGGCTGGATTCGAGGACAGCCAGGACATTGCGGACAAGCAGGGGCTTTCCATTCGTTTCTTGAAGAACGGCACCACCGAAGTTGGAGCATTTCAGGTTGGCGCAGAAAACGCTGCCGTGCAGATCGTCGACAACTATCCCGTCGAGGTCAGTTTCAATAGTCAGCCGGACTATGGTTTTGTTCTGGACCAGCTTGCGGCCAATGCATCGGTTTCTCTGTCGATGATTGATCAAGATGTCAGCTACGGAATTTTTGACTTGAAAGGTTCCAGCGCAGCAATTCGGTCCCTTCGTTCTGCGTGCGATTCAGAAGTTAGCCAAGAGACCTCCTACGAAGCGCCCGAAGGCATCGTCTATTGTGGTGGCGGAGCGAAAAAACGCGTGATCGAACCCGTAATTTTGGACAATCCAGAGGGGCAGTGGGACGCGCGAGTAGCGGTTAACGGCGAGTCGATCAGAGCCATGACGGCCTACAGTTACTTCGGAAACTCTGAGCCACCGGCCGGATTTGTCGTCGCCCTTCTTGGTGAAGACAGGTCTGAATTTCTGATTTTTAACGAAGGCTCGGCAAACTGGCTGGAATACGGGGACTACAGGTATGAACAATGCAACTGAAGCCACCTTCCAACCGGCTTCCCAATTGGCAAGCTACTTGAAACGTTTGGTATCTGCGATCCTGCTTGGTTCGGGCCTGGTTTGGACCTCACCAGTTGTCGCGGCTGACGTTTCGCAACTTCCAACCGGTTTGCGAGCAAAGGTTGATCTGGCGGCACGAGCCTGCGCGGAGTTCAACAACGGTCAGTTTGACTTAGATTGGGGCGCGGTTGAAAGGGTCGATCTCGACGGAGATCTACAACGCGACTGGGTTTTGAATGAGTCTGGTTTTGCGTGTTCAAGCGCCGCATCTCTTTACTGCGGAACTGGCGGATGCATTTCGCACTTCTTTATTGAAGAGGAGGTTCAATCCTTGCTCAACCAGGGCTGGACGGTTGTTGATTTTGGGCGTCAACGCGTTGTTGTTGCGGATATTCATGGATCCAATTGCGACGGAATAAACCCAACGCCTTGCGTCACCGCCAGTGTTTGGGATGCGGACGCTAAGACGTGGCGCTCGTCTGCTGGCGATTGGGAATAAGTTGCATTTGAGAATTGCAGATAAGCCATAGGAGCTGGTTTGTTCGATGGGTTCCCTGTGGCACGCAAACTTATGGGCAAATCGTGCAAAGTTATGCGCAAATACCGCGCAGAGTTATAGGCAATCTTCCAAGATTTTCTTCAATGAAATCAATGTTGGGAATGCAGCGTTTTGAGCGCACCTACACCGGTTGTGGAGGGCAGCACAACGTTGGCGGAGGCGTTGGGCGATCAGCGTTGGTCGGTGCTGATCGAAAACCACTTCCAAGTCTTGGCGGCGATCATTGAAAAGTATCATGGCCAGTTCGTGAAATCCCTCGGAGACGGAACGTTGTCCGTCTTTCCGTCCGCGAAAGAAGCACTAACGGCCGCCATCAAGATTCAGGGGGCCATTGCATCGGCTTCCGAGGAGCCATCTTTCGGTGTTCGGATTGGGATTCATACAGGTGATGTCGTGCAATCTCGTGGAGATTTTTTCGGTACTGTGGTCAATAAAGCGTCACGCATAACGACCGTTGGTGTGGCAGGCGAGATACTCGTTTCAGATGCGACTCGTGCCATGGTCGGAGCGCGAACCGATTTCTCATTTTCTGAAATAGAACCCAGACTCCTGAAAGGTCTACGCGGTCACCACGTCTTGTATCGGTTGGAGTGGCAAGATTGAGTTTGCGGCTGCTCTAACACCGAAAACCCACACAGATATCCAGTAGAGCAAAGTCGTAAAACGTCTTTTGGTTCGCAGCACACCTCACATCGCCAGCAATTCCCGATGAATTGCGACCATCGCCCAGGTGTCGCGCGTACAATACGCAACAAGATCAGAATATACCTTCTCGCGCGCTGGATCACCCGGTTCGGCCAGTGTTACATCCTTCCAAAGGCGAGACGCGCTCGCCCCCTCTTTGATGTCCAGATCATCGTATGAAAGTTCTGGCAAAAACGCTGGAAGAACGGCCTTGATAGAGGCGCTTCCCTTGAACGCGGGATCGTTGATCACTTCATCTGCAAACGGCTTCATAAGATCTACAACGCGGGCGTTTAGGCCTTCCAGGAACTCTGCATGCTCTGGATAAGTTTCCGCCATTTCCGTATTGCGCGATTTCTCGAACGGAGCATACCAAACCACTACAGAGCCAACGTTTCCTATGTCCTCACGAAGCCTTTTCAGCAAGGCTGGCATTGGGTTACTGGCGTCTCGGTGGAGATACTCCCTGTGCTCAATTTCTCCGCCAGGCTCATGCTGGATATGCAAGGAATACTGGAAAGCCACTTGCTGATAGGGACGCGTTCCGTCCCAGGGTGGCAGCAAACTCTGAGATGTCTCGTAGTCAAAATAGTGAACCGGATAGACAATCTCGCTCAGAAACCTGCTTAACTCCTGATGATCGATTGTGCGTTCACCGTTCGCCACTGCTCTCAAGTAGCGCTGTGTCGACTTGCCTAACACAGATGGATCACTGATCTCGTCAATCTTTGTGGTCCCATTTGCGATGAGTTCCGAGGCTTTTTCCGCATTCATGAACGGAAGGCGGTGGATACTGTCATGCGCGAGAGGTGGGTCGAGTTTTTCGCGGATCTCCAGCCATTCACCATAGGATTTAAGGCGCGCACGTTCGGGGGACGGATCAGGCATCGTACCGCTGGCAACGACGCTCAATGCCTGATCGATACGCGTGCGTGTTTTTTCGAGGTGCTCAGTCACCGCGTCCGTGATGTCAGTGATGCCGACAAGCTCTTGCGGATTGATTTCGCCGTTTCTGACGTAATCACGGTTCACATGTGCCACTTCGCAGCGCGTAATGGGGAACCCGGCCGCCTCAAGCACGACACGCTGGAATGCGAGATCAAAAGTGTGTTCGGGCTTTGCAGATGTTCCGCTCTTGATCTCTGTCAGAACGTACCCATCGCAATTGCGGCTCACGATGTCGGAGATGCAAGTTATGGTTCCATCTTCATAGCGTCCCTGCGCCACTGCGTTTGCACCGTTTCTCCAAGCCTCCAAAGTACGCGCGGGCAGAGCCTGGTATTCTGAAAAATCTGAAAAACCGAGGCGAACGAGATCACCAAAAAGCTCCTCTGCATAAGGCTCAAACGCGTGCCCCTCGTCAAAGCGCGCTTGCAATGAGGGGTCAATCGGCGGCAACAGATGCCTGGCGTGCTTCTTGATCCATAGCCAGGCAGGGTGCCTGAGAAACATCATGTAATCTGATTTGGATAGCATCGTGTAATTTGCTTCCCAGAATTGATGAAACCAGCGAAAGACCATCATGGTCAGCTATTGAGAGCAACTTTTCTTTGGTGCAGTCGGTGTCACCTATCTACCAAAGCCTCATGTAAATCGTACCGATAGCTCGGTGTCCATCACGCCACCAAAACCAGCTGACCATTCTTCACCCGGAGACACTGGCCATGCGTCTGTCAAAGTACCGGTTGTAACCAGCTCGCCTCCCTGAAGCTGGTCGGCTTCGGAGAGCACAGACACAAGATGAGCCAGGACTTCAATTGGGCCTCCAAGCGCGTTTTCGCCTTTGCCGGACTCGATGGCCTCTGTGCCCTTGAACAATGCTAGTGGCACTTCGGCCAAGCCGATCAAAACATCATGCGTCGCCGCGATTTTGTCGCCAAGAACAAGGCAGCCGTGCAATCCTTGTGCTGCGATTGAATCTTCGACTGAGAATTTCCAGTCGGGAAAAATCGATTGAACAATTTCAAATCCCGGGGCAACCCAATCCACGCAACCTGCCAACTGTTCATTGTTCATTTCAGCCGTCGGGGCATAGCCAAGGCCTAGTACGATTTCTGGCTCGATTCTCGGTTCTGAATACCTTGCCAAACTTACCGGCTGATCAGTCGAAAACAGACCATCTGCGTGGACCTCTCCCCAAATGGGTTGATCCACACCATAAACAGGCCAAATTGTGCGGTTCGTGAAGCCGACTTTTCGGCCGACTCTCTTTTTGCCCCGAAGCTCTCGGACGCGACTTGCAATCGAATAAGCGTCATCCAGCGTTAGCTGTCCTGCCTCTGAGGACAGTGGAGATATATGATGGGTAGAGGTCAGGGCATCGGCGATTTTCTGAGCGTTAGCTTCAATATCTCTTGTCATATTCGCATTATACCTGCCGAAGGCTGGATTGCGATGCAAGCGAGGTTTTGAAGGGCCAGAATAGTGATCTCCGCCTAAGTCTAGGTTCAGGACCTATACAGTATCTCGAGCTTTAACGGCAGTTTCTACCAACACCGGATGTTCGACATAGTCGGGGCAACAACTTAGTTGCGAACACAGTAGCCGTGTGGTTTTGCCACTCACTGACTACCTTTCGATAAAATGTAACTAAGACCCATCGAAGAGCACTTTTCCATAAGTTGGGGGATGGCCCACTCACAAACCACCCCCCAGCCGCAATGGACTGCAATTGTCCAAGACGGTTGACTAAAACCCTTCAATTGCGGTTTGGACCTTGCCACAAAACTTATCAATATCGCGCTCAAGCATATCGCTTTCTCGGGTCTCATCTCTGACCGCGGATAGTTCATCTACAACAGCCCAAACGCTCGTTCTGAACCATATTCTGGTCAATTGGGCTGTGTCACTAATCGTCTCTGGTAGCCCCGCCAGTCGCTTTTTTTCTTCCCATCAGCACACTTGCCCTATTGGTCGAATCTTCGTTGGAAGTCTTGGTTGGTCCAAAAGTCTGCACGTCATCGACCTCTAACGTAAACGCAGCCTTCATGAGGACGGGACCATCAACAACCAGCAATTCCTTCTGCGTCGCCTCAATCCTGATTTGACCAGTTACAACGATGGGCTCGTAGACTGTCGATGGCGCCCAGGAATCACTCAGGTGCAAACGCACCATCTGGTTCGGGGGCGGAGGCGGTACGTGGCTGCACATCCCACGTTCCGGCACGATGTATGCCATTTGGGAGCCATCTTCGTCGCGGGGTGCTGGGATCACAAATCCGCCCAATGAAACGGTCACGCCATCATAATCAAGGTTAGCGGCCGTACCCGCCTTCTCACGTCTTTCCATCACAACCCAGCGTTGGGAAATCAGCCAGTTCGCATCAACGCCTTCCTCAGCAAGGGTTGCTTCGGTCGCCTCGATATCCACTTGAAGCTGGTCTAACAGCTCTGGCGTCGACCTGCCTTTTTCTTGCTGCGCGCGCAACCGGACCAATTTGCGAAGCGCGCTAAGCTGTTTGCCCGTCAATTCGACGAAAGGATCTTCGTAATCCTGAGCAGTTTCATCGACCAAGTCTGCCCATTCGATACGCGCGACTTCCGAATGAACCGGCAATGCCAAGAAAACTGCGAGAACTGTTGGAACAAGTGTCAGTTTGGCTCGAATTCTCATTTTGAGAAGTTCCCATTTGTAAAGACAGGGATACGCGGGATGCCGAGGTAAAATCACCCCGCGCGACACTCAATCGAGTGTATTCTTGTAGAAGACGCCGTCTTTCATGATCACACGAATGGTCTCGAACCCTCGATCACGCGCAGGTGCATCAAACCACTTCGGATTTGCTCCAAGAACCGACAGGTCTTCCAGCGGGTTTCCATCGACGATCAGGAGGTCTGCATAGGCCCCTTCTTCGATCACACCCAGTTTGTTGGGGTAAGGGTTCCGCCGTCCTGTAAGCTGTGCCAGTTCGCCACCAGTCGAGGTTGCTGCAACCAGGAAAGCATGGTTCCCCAGCAATTCAGCGAAGTAGTATTTTTCAAAATCGCGGTGTGCGCGTCCAAATCCGATGGTGGACAACACGGTGTCGACGTTATGCACGATCTTGGGTTTGTATTTCTTAATGTAATCAATGACGTTTTCTGACCCAACCAGATATTCTTCCAGTTTCGGTTTCACCGTCGGCATCGAGAAATTCGGATGGTTGAGCAGCGCGGGATCCATCCCTGCAACATTCAGAGCCCAGAAGATACCTTCATCCGCAATGCGTTTGACGGTCTCCTCGCTCACCATCTGAGCGTGCTCCAGCGACTTGACGCCGGCGTCCAGAGCCATTGTTACCGTTTCGTCCGTATAGGCGTGGACTGTCACATATGTATCAAAGAACGACGCAGCCTCGACAGCCGTCGAAATCTCATCAACGTTGTAAGCAACGGACCAGAGCGGATCGAGCTCGGATGACACACCGCCACCGGCCATCAGTTTCAGGAAACTCGCCCCATGCGCGAAGTTAAGCCGCGATGCCTTCCGGATTTCCTCGGCACCATCAGCAATATAGGACAGGTTGAACGTATTGGCGACGTCGTCCGATCCCATGTTGAAGGTTCGCTGCTCGGGGTTTCGCCAGTCACCGTGCCCGGATGTCGGGCCGATGGCCGCACCTGACGCATAGATGCGTGGCCCGTCTACAATCCCTTTGTCGATCAGTTCACGCAGACCTGATCCCATTCCGCCGGTATCCCGCACCGTGGTGTAACCATCGTAGAGATAGTCGCGGGCATTTTCGGCTGCTGTGGCCCCGATCTGATCCCATTTGGCGGCCTGAAGGCCCGAGAAGGATTGCACGAGCCCAGTAGCGTAGAGATGCACGTGACTGTCAATCAACCCTGGCATCAGCGTGCGACCACCCCCGTCAACAAGCGTTGCGTCGGGCGCATCAATACCGTCAGTCGAGACTGTCTTTATGAGATTGCCTTCAACCAGAACATTCGCGTTTTCGATCCGCTCTTCACTAATTCCGTCAAAGATATGCACATTGGTGAACAAGGTTTGCGGGAGCGCGTCCTGCGCCAACGCACCGCTTGCTGCCAAGGAAACAAATCCAGCGATTGCTGTCAGTGAGGCCAGTGTTTTCACGTGTCAGTACTCCCATTTGTCAAGCTAAGGGGGCGCGGGGTGTCGAGGTAAATTCACCCCGCGCGACACTCAATCGAGTGTATTCTTGTAAATCACGCCATCTTTCATGATCAGGTCGATGTTGTTGGTGTAGTCGACCAGGATCTCGGCATCTTCGACCGGGTTTCCTTCAACAAGCAGCAGATCGGCGTATGCGCCCTGTTCGATCACACCCAGCGGGCCTGCTGTGTAGGGGTTGAGTTTTCCTGAAAGTGCCAGAAGTGCGGCCGATTTTGACGTGGCTTGTTGCAGGATTTCGTGTGAAGTCCATGCCTCCAGCCGATACTTGAACTCATCGTTTTGCTTGGTCAGCGCGACGGGATCGCCGATAATGTCCGTGGAGAAAGCCACGTTCTCTATCCCGAAGTCTTTGATCAACTGCATCTGATTTCGTGCACCCGCTTGCACGCTGAGGAACTTTTCCCCTGACGCGGGTCCCAGCGTAGAAATAATCAGTTGCTCATCCAAGCCCAGAAGAGAATAGAACGGAACGATCCAGGCGCCCGCGTCTTTGATTGCTTGAGCACCAACTTCGGTCATCAGTTGGCCGTGTTCGATACTGATCACGCCCGCCTCAATCGAGCGCACGATGGACTCGTCTGTATAGGCGTGCACCATCACATAGGTTCCCCAATCAGCGGCGGCCCGGACAGACGCCTCAAGCTCTTCCGGAAGGCCCTGAACGGTGTGTAACGGATCAACCTGAGAGGACACACCACCTCCCGCCATGACTTTGATTTGGACAGCGCCAAGACGCAGGGCTTCGCGCGTCGCACGCAGTGTTTCTGGCACGCCATCGGCCAGAAACTCCAAGTGCTGATTGAAGAACGATGGTTGCGCGCCCATGAAATTCGGATGGGGCTCGGTATAAACGCGATGTTCCCCATGACCCGAGGTTTGTGAGATCACAGGCCCAGAAGCGTAGATACGCGGACCAACAGCCTTACCCCGATCAATCGCTTTTTGCAGACCGATTGCGGGGCCGCCCGCGTCCCGCACTGTTGTGAACCCTCGCAGAAGCATTTTTTCGGCTTCAATTGTTGATACAGCACCCCAGTACATCCAGTCGAAATTATCGCGCAGATCGGCCACGGGTTCCGTGACTGTCATATGCACATGTGCGTCGATCAGGCCCGGCATAAGTGTTCGACCACCACCGTCAATGATCTGTGCATTGGCAACGGCCAGTGGTTCCGCTGATACTTCTGCGATCAGGTTGTCCACGACCAGAACGTTTGCGTTCTCAATTCGCTGTTCATCGACACCGTTAAAAACGTGCACGTTGGTAAATAGGATCGGAAAGCTTTCTTCCTGCGCAAAACCTTGGCCCGCGATTGCCAGGCTTGCAGAAAAGGCTGTCGTGGCCACCAAGTGTTTGAATTTCGGTGTCATTGAGGCCCTCCAAATACGAATCACAGATGTATGTTTCTGAATATGATTTTAGAGTGATCGCTGGATATTGCCTGACAGCATGGCAGTCTGCGCCAAAAAGATTTGGCATTCTGCATGCTTTTGGCACCTTTTTGTGTGTTTTCTGTCTTTCTGTCGTTACCTTCATGATATTTGAGGGCGACATGGACGCGTTTGACCAAAACACAAATAAGGCCTTGCCGCTGGTTCGGGCATCGGTTGCTGCACCGGTGGTAGCTGCTTTGCGTGGTGCCGGTGTTGAACCAGCCCTCGTTCTGGACCCTCTTGGCGTGAGCGAAGTTCAGGTGATGGATCGCCAGAATTTCCTGCCACACGAAACGATTTATAAAATCCATCAAGCCGCTGCTGACGCAACATCACCGGACTTCTGTGCGCAAGTTGGTCAATCAATCGACCTTGTTCGGTTTCTGCCTCTTGGTGACATGTTGGCCGAGGCGTTGACGCTGGGCGACTTCTTTACGCGCTACACTCAAGCCGTCTCGAAAGAATCCAACGCGGTCACACAGTCTATGCTTGTGGAAGGAGAGCACGCTTATTTCAGTGCCAAGCGGAATTTCAAGTTTTCAGTTTCGCCGGGACAGACCGACGCATTTCTAGCGAGCATCTGGATATCATTACTGCACCGGGCTCTGGATTTTAGGTGGGACCCGAGCCAGATCATCTTACGGGTCAGCGAACCTGACGTGCTGCCCAAGCATTTTCATGGTGTTCAAGCCATCAAGTGTAGCCCTCAGGGCTTTTCGATCCGGTTTCCTTCAACCTGGCTGAGCCATAAGTTGCTTTCGGAAACGTTGGAAAACCCGTCAGACCTGACAAGCGTTACCCTCGACCAGCATGCGCCTCAAGATTTCTTAGCCGGACTTCAGGGCCTGATCCGGATTCATCTTGGCGAGCCGGGATTTGGTGTAGACGAACTGGCACGCCTATGCGGTTTCCACCGGGAGACATTGAACAGTCGGCTGGCCCCTTACGGGCAATTAGCATCTCAGGTCATATCTGGGGTCAAACTGGAAGAAGCAAAGAAGCTGCTGGGTCCGGCAGGGAAGTCCGTTGGTGAGACCGCACTGCGGCTTGGCTACGCAGACCCCACAGCGTTTTCGAGAGCCTTCCGAAAGTGGTTTGGAATGTCGCCCTCGGATTTTAAGAAAACGGTAAAAGAACAGGGCTGAAACACCTGTGCCAGTGCGGTCGCATGCTGCTCGCCTTCGTTTCTTCGGGCATAGGATGAGAACACTAGCCGAATAAATCCCAAGTTGCGCGCACGTTGTGAAAATCTGGTCGAACGCCTGCAACACCATTCACTCATGTCCGGTCTGCTAAAAGCTAGAATTGCAAAGTCTCGGGTTGAATGGTCCGCTTTGGGCTGCAAACAGTCCATTGGATAGGGCTTGGGAAAAGGCTTTGCGAACCAAATTTGGAACGCTCTAGTGAACTTTCGCCAGATTTCTGTTATTTTTGTCATTCCTAAGCAACGAGAATTCAATGCCGACGGTTAGCCTAAACGGTGCACAGATCCACTACGATGATACGGGTGGCAAAGGAGAGACGGTCGTCTTTTCTCATGGCCTTTTGTTTAGTGGAGCGATGTTTGAAGCGCAGGTTTCTCAACTACGAGATCGCTATCGGTGCATTACATTCGATCATCGAGGGCAAGGCAGGAGTGGCGTTACGGATGCCGGTTATGACATTGACACACTCACTTCGGACGCAGCTGCACTGATCAAGCATCTGGATGCAAAGCCGTGCCATTTTGTTGGACTAAGCATGGGCGGATTTGTCGGGATGAGATTGGCCGCGCGGGAGCCAAGCCTGGTCAAAACACTGACCCTGCTTGAAACAAGCGCCGATCCTGAAGATTCCCAAAACGCTCCGCGCTACAGAATGCTGAACTTTGTGGCACGATGGATTGGACTATGGGCTGTCATTGGACGGGTGATGCCAATTGTGTTTGGCCGCACGTTTCTCGAGGACACTGAACGCGCTGAGGAAAAAACCAGATGGTCCAAGGCTATTACGGGAAATGATCGGATCGGCATTACACGTGCAGTCAGAGGCGTGATCGAACGGGCGGGCTGCATTGACCTCCTCGCCAACATTAAAGTTCCCGTCGGGATTGGCGTCGGGGACGAAGATGTGGCGACAGTTCCCGAAAGGTCCGAGCGCATCCATCGAGAAATCAAGAGTTCTGAACTGGTAGTGTTTCGAAGAGCGGGCCACTCGTCTTCCATTGAAACGCCTGGCCAGGTGACGGAACTAATCGAGCGCACAATCCGAAGAGCGAACCGCCAAAAAAACTGAAGCTGATGAGCAGTTGGCTGCCAAGATCGGCACGCGAGCTACCGCAAGCGATATTGGCTTGGCTATGCATTGCAAAGGCGGGTCGGAGTTTTACGCCTCAAGCCCAGATGAAAACCTGATTTCCAAGTCGTGCAGTCGTCTATTGGCACATCAGGCGAGTCTCGCTTCCGAAGCTTACGTCTTCGCCCGCACCTTTAGCCGTGGAGACCCGCATGGTTTCATCTACCAAAGCATCGAATCCTAGAAGCGCAAGATCGCTGGTTTGTGTTGGACCGATTTTGCAGGGGTTCGCTGACGCATAGTGACTGTGCGTTCTCGCTAGTGGCGAGCAGTTGCCCGACCTCCCATCTTTTGCCTGAAAGGAGACAACCGATGCTCGATACATATACCATTCGCCAAGACGACATGCCTCAAGAAATGCGGTTTCTCTTGGACCAATACCCCCGCGACAGTTGGGAAGCCCATCCAGGTTTCAAAGAAAAAACCAAGCATTGGCTCGGCGCGCACGAGATGTTTCGCCGTGTTGCAGAACGTATTCGCTTGGATACAGAAGGGGTTTTGAGCAACGAGATGGGGTTGGACGACTACGTGGGGCGGCTATCCTACTATGGCGGCAACCTGGTTGGGAACCTGCATGGCCATCACGGCTGGGAAGATCGCAGCTATTTCCCTGAACTATCTGCTGCGGACCCTCGTTTTGATGCGGGGCTTGAGTTGCTGGAACAGGATCACTTCGATCTGGATAAGGTGCTGAGTGACTTCACCCGCACGGCGAACCGTGTGATCAAGCTATCCGCACTTGATGAGGCGCAAGCTTACGACGAAGCCGGACAGCTTCATGCGACGAGCGATACGATTGAAGCGTTCCTTAAGCGGCATCTCAGCGATGAAGAAGAATTGGCCGTGCCAATCATCTTGCATCACCGGCTCAGAGGATGATGCTGAAGTCATGACTGACACATCTACCGAAGAAGACCAGACTGACATCAACAAGCGCCGCGCACGGGGTGAATTCGTGCGCGGCGTTAGCGGCTTTCGCCACGCCATTGGCGATCCTGTGTTTCCGGCAGAACCTGATCGCTATCACCTGTTCGTAGCACTGAATTGTCCGTGGTGTCACAGAGTCACGCTGGCGCGAAATATGTTGGGCCTTCAAAACAGCATCACCATGGACGTTGCATTTCCAAACCGCACCGGCGACGACGATCCGGAGGCGCCAAACCTATGGGAGTTTGCACCTGATCGGATTGCATCGCTCACAGGTGAGACTTTGCCAGAATGCACGAGTGAGACCGGCACCGGCAAAGGACTACGTCTTGCCAGAGAGATCTATCGTGCCGAAGGCTCTGAAGAGCAATCCCTTCCCATCCTGTATGACAAGATACAAGGGCGCATTGTTAACAACGAAAGCGCTGAAATTGTCCGAATGCTGAACGCCTCAGCGGATTCTCTTGGCAGCACAATCCCGGCAGCTGAACGCGTTAGGCTTTACCCAGACGAAGTGCCGCTTCACCAAATTCACGACCTGAACGAACGGATTTATACAGCGATTAACAATGGTGCCTACAAGGCTGGGTTTTCATCTGATCAAACGATCTATGCAACAGCCTTTGACGCCTATTTTAAGACACTCGAATATTTGGAGGGGCATCTCTCAGATGGTAGGCCCTATTTGACAGGCAACCACTTTTCAGAAGCAGATCTTCGCCTGTTCCCAACTCTCTATCGTCACGATCCCGTCTACTATGTGCGAATGAAGCTAAATGGTGCGAGAATTCTAGATTACCCATACCTGTGGCGGTGGCTGTGCCGTGTATACGCGTTGCCCGGAATTGCCGAGGCAGGGTCTCTTGTACACTGCCGCCAGGGTTATTTCGGACGCAGTTGGAATAGCGTTGTGCCCAATGGGCCTTTCAAGCCAATGTCGTACCCTGAGGCCTATCGCCACCCTGACCTCGCAACACTGTAGGCCTCGTCAAGGTGTATTCGAAAGTCCCGATTCCATAACCAAACGTTGCTATTTTGGATTACGAGAGCACTTTTTCCCCGCATTTCGTAACCTGCATATCTTAGTTGCGAATGTCCGGTTTGGGTTGCGAACGGCCTCTGATCCGAAGAAGGCGAACGGTGGCCAAGAGCAGAGAAGGAAAGTGCCGCGTTGTGACACGCGGCACTTAATTTAGGTCGTCGCAGTTCTTACGCTGCTGAGAGCGCCCGGACACTGCCTCGCGGTTCGAAGACGTGTAGGAATGTATCAGGATGAGGGCGAATGCGGTAGTTGTCTGTCTCATCGCCGAAGATCACTTTGCCGTCTTCATCAAGTGCAATCACAGTCGCTTTGACGGTATCGATTGGGTAGCCCGGCATCCCAGACGGAGCGCCACCCAAATCCTCGATGCCCAGGGCTTTGGCTGCGGCCAGATCGTTGTCCTGGAAAATCTCGAAATGTGCGGGCAGATTGAGATCTCTGGCCAGTTTCTCCGAGTTCTTGGTGCCTTGGTTGGAGATGAACTTCACCTTTACGCCTGCCTTCGCCAGTTGATCTGCCTTTGCTTTCACTTCTTTGAGTTGGTTCATGCAGAACGGGCACCATTTGGCGCGGAAAAATACCAGCAGAGTCTTTTCGCCTACGAAGGACGCGGAAGTCGTGCTGGTCCCGTCCAGACGTTGCAGGGGCAATTCAGGCAGAACTTTGCCCTTTACGATGGCTGCGCTTGGCTTGCGGCCATAGTTCGAGAAGATGTGAATATACCATTGCATAGTGATCGCGCCAAACAAGGCTAGGCCTATGGCGACGTATTCGCTGGCAGCTGTGAAACCACCGCGCGCGCTGATTTGGTAAACCACCCACGCCACCGCAGCCAGGTTGATGAGTTGGATGATTGGCAGGTTCTTGGAGGTGCGGGAAATGCCCAAAGCACCGGCCAGCACCATCAGAAAAAATGGTATGGTGAATGTGGCAAAGAATGTCCCGATCCAGATCGGATCGAAGTCCGACAAGTAGAACATGACGACCGAACCGATGCCTGAAAGCATGTTCAGCATGATATAGGGAAGAATAAGTTTGCCTTTCATTTCGAAAATCCTTTCGAGATCTTGCCGAGATGCCTGAGGTGGCTCATCGGTCACGTAAGTGCGGGGTTTGAGAGGTTGGATGGTTCGCGCCCCGTCTTGCGAAGCGCGCAACCAGGTTACGCAGTGGCTGTTGCCGACAGACTATCGAGAACAGGGAACAGATCCGCTGGTTCAGGACGGCGCGTATAGTCGGGGTTCACTTCGGCATAGGCGATTGTGCTATCGGTATCGACGACGTAGCGCGCGGGCATCGGCAGGTTCCACTGGCCGTCGCCATGAATGCGCGGCAAGTGGACGCCAAACCCGTCGTGAACCGGAATGACGTAATCTTGCAGCGTCCAGCGGATACCAAGCTTTTCAGCCAGCTCGCCGTTCTTGTCCGTCAGGATTGGAAAGCTCAGTTCATTGTCTTTCTGCGACTTCCGGCTGTCCGCCGCGCCCTGCATCGAGATTGCAACAAGCGTCGCACCACGTGAGCGAATGTCCTCGGCAACAGCTTCAAGCGCTTTCAGCTCGATGTTGCAGTAGGGGCACCAAACACCGCGGTAAAACGTCAGAACCACCGGACCATTGGCCAACAGGTCCTTCAGCGCGACCGGATTGCGATCCGAATCCGTCAGCACGAAGTCAGGCACAACGTCACCCGCTTTCAACGCACGCTCTGCCTGACCGCTGTCAATCAGCTCTTGTGTCGAACGGGCAAAGGCTTCGAAAGCGCCTTCGGGGGCCATGGTCTTGAATTGGGCCTTGAAGTCGTCGAGTTGGTCTTGGAGGGTCATGTCTTTTCCACTTCTCAAATTTCGTTCTCTGGCCGGCTCAGCGAGTTTTGTGCCGCCTGTTCTGATATTTGGCCCGTTGAGGAAAAGGTGGTAGTTGACCAATTCGAGTAAGGGTTATTCAAAAAACGAATGATCCAATTTTCGGATTCCAATTGGAACAAACTCAGCTTGAAAAACAAAAACAGCGCCGCGCTTGCAGCGCGACGCTCGTTTGCCGGACGTCCGTATTTCTGGCGATCCAATGCGAATTCAGCCCCCGTGGCGAAAAGAACTCGGACTATTCTGCCGACGCAGGGGTTTCCGGATCCCAAGCCATCGGCTCAAATGCCTTGTCGAGCGGCGGGTTCACGATGTGGGTTGTGTAGTTCGACAAAACCTTGAGTGCCGTTCCGGCGATGACCTCAAGAACGGTCTGCTTTGAATATCCGGCCTCGATCAGAGCGTCGACCTGCTCAACACTGGCCCATCCCCGTGTTTCGTTGATGGTTTCAGCAAAAATGCGAAGCGCTTCGAGTTTGGCGTCCGCGATTGGTGTGCCCGCGCGCAATGCCGTGATGACACTGTCATCCACTCCTGCCATCTTCGACACGGCCGTGTGCGCCGCCATGCAATAGGTGCAGCCGTTCAGACGATTGTTCGTCATCAGTATGATTTCGCGTTCAGTGGGCGTCAGATCTGTTTTCTCGAAAATGCCCATCATGGTCATGTAGCTTTCGACCAGAACAGTGGATTCCGCCATTGTTGCCATCAGGTTCGGCACAAAGCCCATTTTGCCTTTGATCGCTGAGAGGATCGGCTTGGACCCTTCAGGAGCAGTTTCTGTCGTGTGCTGTGCGTAGGTTGCCATTTGATGTTCCTTTTTAGAATGCATTTGCATCGAAGTTTTCAGAGTTCAGCCGGCCAGACGTGTTTGTCGCCTGCCGTTGCGTTCAAATGTTGCTCATAAGGAAATTGAAAGGTAGGCTGCCAAAAAGCCTAACAGTTATTCAAAATGTGAATGTCCGACAGCTTCTCCACATTACGTTTGTTCTCGCGGGTCGCGCGCACCGGCAGCTTTACCGCTGCGGGGAAAGAAACCGGCAAATCTCAGCCTTCGGTGTCCCGGATCATTTCCAACCTTGAGAAAGAGCTGGGTGTTCAGCTGTTTGTGCGCTCCACCCATGCTGTCCGGCTGACAGAAGCCGGGGAAGAATACTTGACGCGTATCGAGCCGATCCTTTCTGACATCGAGGAGGCCAATCACTTCGTCAGGGGCACGGGCGAACTGCGCGGTCGTTTGCGGATCGGCGCAGCAGCGAGCTTTGCCCAAAGAGAGATCATACCCGCCCTGCCACCGTTTCTGGAACAACACCCAAAACTCAAAGTGGATCTTGTTCTGACTGATTCGATGCAGGACTTGATTGATGAGGCTATAGACGTTGCCATCCGATTTGGACCACTGGAAGATTCAACGATGGTCGCGCGCAAGCTGGGCACGACACCCAGGGTCGTTGTTGCCGCCCCTTCTTATCTGGAAAAAGCTGGCAACCCGAAGCAACCCTCTGATTTGGTGGATCATCAGGTCATCCTCGGCCCGTCAAGCATTGGAAAGGCGGGTTGGAGCTTTGAGAAGGACGGAAAGGTTCAGTCCATTCGTGTCGAAAGCCAACTGATGATTTCCGTCAATGAAAGCACAACCACGGCGGCGGTCGCCGGTTTGGGCATTGTCAGCACGTCGTACTGGAGTTGTAGGAACGAGCTGGGCGCAGGTACTCTCGTGCAACTACTGCCTGATTGGACAATCGGAAACGTTGAAGTGAACGCGTTACTTGCGGGTGGTCGTCATACAAAGCCTTCAGCCCGCGCTTTCACAAAGCACTTGCAAGAGGTTTTGGCTAAGTGAGCTAGCTCTGGAATAGCGGCCTATAGCGCACATCTTAGAAAACAGCCGGCACTAACCCTTCTTAGACCTGCTTGGGGGCGAGTTCTCCCCACTCATCAGCACTCATGCTTTTCCGCGTTGACCCATCCTCTGAGGCGAATTGAGCTGCTTTGAGTAGGAGAAAGGCCACCGTGATGGCGTCTACCTCGCAGCGTTTCTCGAATTCTTCGGTAGTCTCATTGGGACCTTCTTCCGACATTCCCATTCCCCTCTGTATCTGACGCTTTCGGGCAATTGGCTAGGCGTCACAACGCTGCGAGAGCCTCATGTAAATCGTACCGATAGCTGGGTGTTCATCACGCCACCAAAACCAGCTGACCATTCTTCACCTGGAGACACTGGCCATGCGTCTGTCAATGTGCCAGTTGTAACCAGCTCACCTCCCTGAAGCTGGTCGGCTTCGGAGAGTAGAGACACAAGATGAGCCAGGACTTCAATTGGACCTCCAAGCGCGTTTTCACCCTTGCCGGACTCGATGGCCTCGTTGCCCCTGAACAACGCTAGTGGCACTTCGGCCAAGCCGGTCAAGATATCATGCGTAGCCTCGATTTTTTCGCCAAGAACAAGGCAGCCGTGCAATCCTTGTGCTGCGATTGAGTCTTCGACCGAGAATTTCCAGTTGGGATAAATCGATTGCACGATTTCAAATCCTGGAGCAACCCACTCCACGCAACCTGCCAACTGCTCATCGTTCATTTCAGCCGTCGGCGTATGTCTAAGGCCGAGTACGATTTCTGGTTCAATCCTCGGTTCTGAATACCTTGCCAAGATTACCGGCTGATCAGTCGAAAACAGCCCGTCTGAGTGAACCTCTCCCCAAATGGGTTGATCCACACCGTAAACAGGCCAAATCGCGCGGTTCGTGAAGCCGACTTTTCTACCAACTCTCTTTTTGCCCTGAAGCTTTCGGACGCGACTTGCAATCGAATAAGCGTCATCCAGCGTTAGCTGTTCTGCCTCTGAAGACAGTTTAGATATCTGCTGGGCAGAGGTCAGGGCATCAGCTATTTTCTGAGCGTTAGCTTCAATATCTCTTGTCATATTCGCATTATACGGACCAAGGGCTGGGTTACGATGCAATCCAGATTTTGAAGGTCTATAATCGAAAACTCAAAGGTTAGCACTGAAAGTGTCGATACCTTCTGCATCAAATGGGCAAGTCCAAGGCGTTCTAGCGACAAAAAACTCCGCCCGTTGCTGCACCCCAAAATTATGCACCCCAACTGGTACTAACAGTTCAATTGCAACTTAGAGCGACGAGATGGCATTGATCACTGCTTCTCTGCTCTGAACAGCACCGGTTTGTAGATACTCCATAGCTTTGAGAGCAGCTTCATGGGCTTGGAAAGATGACCCGCCAACGCAATCTTCTACAACGCGGCAGAAGTAGTCTGATTGGTGGCCATCGACGAATGTGTAGTGCACACAAACATCTGTCAGCCCGCCGCACAACAAAAGTGTGTCCACCCTTAAACCGCGCAGCAGGATTTCGAAATCGGTTCCAAAAAACGCAGAATACCGTCGCTTCGGGACGATGTAGTCACCTTTGCGATATCCCATCTCATCTTTTGCAACTTCAGTCCGTGGATCACCTTCGAGACAGTGTATGTCTTCGTCACCATCCAGTTCCCTGCCGAAGTCGATCTGATCGGGACGATGGACTTCCTGAACGAAGATGACGGGCACATTGTTGTCATGCGCAGCGTCAACCAAATCGCGCGCAGCGATCATGCGCTCTTTGTAACCCGGCATGTTGTCAATGGAGCGCACTTCGCTGTCATCAATAAACGTGCTCTTTTGAATGTCGATTAAGATCAGGGCAGGTCTACCCTCGATCAGTTTCTTGGCTTGTTTGGATTTAGTTGTCATGTTCGACCTCTAATCTGCCAGGTCGTCCTGAAGATACGCCGGTAATTAGCCGGGTCGTCCCAGCGGGCAGATCAATTTTGACTAAATGTGCAACTGAGTCTGGTCAAGACCGTGCTGCTTTGTTTTGGAATGAAAACTATATGCTCGCGCCCAAGGCAACATTGCCCGCAAACTGCCGTTAGGGGTTAAGTGTAGCGATGGTCTGTACCCAGCCCAGAATGGGCAGCCAAATACGGAATATAGCAATTCAGAAAAATTGTGACTTCCAACCAGCGGCTACTCAATTGCAGTGCGAAATGTTGAGGTAAGCCGTTTGTTCAAACCGTGATGAGGTTTGGCTGAGAAACCGTAGTGCAATTTCGCCAATGCAGCGATGTCATTGAAAATCACTACAGAGCCGCCTTCTTCATTCGCGTAAACTAGTAGTTTTTGGCAAAAGGCATCCAAACCAATTGCCGGAAAGCCCGCCATAGCTACGCCACCGGGTGCTGGTCCGCCGAACAGTAAAAGTACCGCCTCCGGCAGGTCCACCCCCAGTTGGGACGCTTCGGTCGCAAAATCGATTTCCCCAAACCACACAGTATCGTCCTGCCCCATCACAGCTGTCCTGAGACGTTCTACTGCCTCTGGTACGCTGAGCAGAGTTTGCAGTTCGATGACCCCATAGTCGGCAAACAATCCGCTGGTTGGCGCTGGTGTTGCATCCAAATCGTTTAGAACTTCGAGCATCTTGCTCTCAAATGCATTTAACGCTTGGGTGTCATTCAGACCATGCCGCACTTTGAGAAACTGAGAGTCTGTGTAGGCGATCTGTGGACGACCATCCTGATCGAAGGAAAGAACTCGAAAAGGAAGGTCCAGACCTGCTCGCACGTTCTCTTTCAGAATGGGCGTGTTTATCTCTGGATCAGAGAAAATGAGCACACGGGACGCTGGCGTTTCTACGCCTTCGGCTTTGGCCAGACGCGAATGATCTATCGATGCGATTGGAGTAGCTCCCGCTTCGTCAACGGCAGTCTCAAGCACTAAGAAGTTTTCGTCCACCGCACTCTGGGCAGATGACGATTGTGCCAGAGCGGATGTCGAAACTGATGAAGTTGCAATCATCGAGAGAACAAAGAAAAACCTCAGCACCTTATCACTTCCTGTTTCATTGTACTTTTTTTAGACAAACCGCCGCCAGAGCTGCAAAAGCTATCTCGGCCGCAAGATAAAAGAGAAGTATCCCGTTCGGAACTCCATCGATAAGAATGCTTAGTATGCGTCCAACGGCCAGTCCCGACATAAACAAAAAAAGAACCCAAAGCGCCGGTCGTTGTAGATCTGGTTTCACCACGGCCGCTAACCAAAACAAAGCGTTTGCCAGGTAAAGACCCATAATCGCTCGGAAGACATGCGTCTGGTTCGTCCCTTCCACTGGAAATCCCAGCAAAACTGGGATCGAACGGCCGGGCATCAGACCGTATGACAACGCAATTGGCACGAGGCCGACGGCAGCAAGCAGAAGGACTAATCTAGCACTCATGGAGGACTCCCTCTCGTAGAGGTTTCGCTTTTTGCGAAATTCCTAGTCGGTTTTTTGGGGCATCCGATGATCCGAGCCGGATGCCCACGCTGCGGCGGGAAAGGCGTATTGGTTGCCTCATTAACCTTCTGAGAGATGACACCTTCGGTCGATGTCTATTCTTCAACTTAACCTTGGTTGGAAACCAGCTTCCCACTCGGAAGAATTCCTCTAAGGTTTTAAGATGTGCCTTTACCAGACTGGCGCTACTGCTGCTTTCGTTTAACCGAAATAATGCACCCAGAGTGTTTTGGATGACGAGCAGGTACATCCCGGGCCATTGCGTCCACGTTTCCGAGGTGCCGCAACGCTCCGTTGTTCAGCAACACGCCTCGCCCAGCATCATACCGGCGCTGTCCAAATCCGCTGGCAACGCATTCCCAGTCTTCCTTGGCCGCCGCGTTGCGGAATCTCGGTAGGTCGTGTGGGTCATGTCGTCCAGGTGTTGCTGCGACGTGATCGTGTTTCTTCGCATTGCTTTGGTGGGTTAAATGGTGGGTCACTTGTGTTGTGCCAGGTTGCTGGACAGTACCGGTTGTCGGCCTCGGCTTAGGGCGCATGATTGTCACAACGCCTTGTGGATTCGGATGTCCTGGGACTGCCACGTGAGTTGCCGTAGGTTTCGGTGTCAACTGTGGAACCTGACCAGGAACCGCCGTGGGAACCTGATTGGGGGTTGCGGTTGGGACAAGCGGTGGTGTCGCTGTAGTGCCGCTGGGTTGCGGAACACGGCCGGGCACTGCGACCGGAATCTGGTTTGGTGTTGCAGTCGGGACGAGCGGTGGCACAGCAGTTTGACCGGTGGGCTGAGGTGGGACCTGACCAGGAACTGCGACTGGTATTTGGTTTGGTGTTGCGGTGGGCACAAGTGGGGGCACCGCTGTTGGGCCGGTAGGTTGAGGCGGAACCTGGCCAGGGATAGCTATCGGAACTTGATTGGGAGTTGCAGTCGGAACTTGGGGCGGCACCGCGGTAGGACCAGTAGCCAATGGCGGAACCTGATTTGGAACAGCTGTCGGAACCCGGTTTGGTGTCGCGTTTGGTGCCAGAGGCGGAGTTAGGGTCGGCGCTATTACCGGCGTGGGAACCTGACCAGGAACCGCTATCGGTGTCGCAATAGGAACCTGACCGGGAATTGCGTTCGGGACCGCGCTCGGCGCAAGGACTGGAACAGTAACGGACGTGGGCGTTTGCTGCGTTCCCTTAGGCGGCAACTGATTTGCCACCGGCTGAGTTGGGCCAGTAACTTGATTACCTGCCCCTTGCCCACCAGCCTGCCCGCACCCTTGGCTCGACTGGTGTGGGTTCCCTACGCCTCTGCACCACCCGTAGTGATTTCCGCGGGCAAAGACCTGAGTAGCGGCCAGTTCTGCAATTAGACAAGTTGCGGTAAGTACAGCAATGCGGTTCAGTTTCATAACATCCTCACCAACTTGTTGTAAGAGCAAGATACGCGCCAGGATCGCCAGAGTCGGTCAAAGGGCCGTCTCTCAAAGGGACACCGACATATCCCGACAGAAATAGATTTTGCTTAAACTCAATGTCCAAACCCAGACCTGTCGATGCCAGTGTAGCATTATCAACTTCGAAACTCGCAGGGTTATTGTTCGAGATGTAACCCACGTCGAAAAAGGCAAAGGGCGTTAAGCGATGTATGCTCTGGGAACTGGGGAAGTAGGAATGAGACACTTCGAAAATCGCGGAAATCCCGGAATCACCATCCACTTCGTCAAAACGATATCCGCGCAAAGCATAACGATCACCAAGGAAGTACTCTTCGACTGAGGGCAGCCGGTCTGTTGTGTACTGCCCCCAGATCTCGGTGCGCCAAGCTGTGTTGGGAGACAAGCCCGTTAGCGGGCTTTCGTATCCGACGCCACCTCGTAGATGCCAGAACGAAGAGTCCCCGTCGTCAAAATTCGCGTCTGTCGTGTCGTTGTCATTGTCACCAAAAGATAAGGTTAGCCCTGCTTCCAGAGCTTGTCCCTTTGGATAGTTTTGCCCGTAAAGATATGTAAGGCCAACGACACTCGCGTCACTGGATAGTGGAACGCCACCACTGACTGAATCCGCTTTTGAAAGGCGATAGTCCAGCAGAAGATACCCATAACGGGCCACATCGCGGATCACGGGGTAACCCATCGCGACTGTGAAGTTCTCGCCGTCAATATCTGTTCTCGCAAAGTCCCCCGAGAGGTCACGTTTTGCGTTTATGTTCCCGTAGAAGATCTCACCGTACAGACCATTGCTGTTCAGCGGCGTGCGATAGGTAAGAGCGCCCCATAAAGAGTGTTCATCGTCTTTGTCCCAATTGTAATTGCCTGATCCCTCAAATCGCAGCAAATCCCCGACGGTCAGCGTTGAATAAAACTCTTGTACGACATAGAAGCTGAGCGCTTCCCCAAGCTCACGCGGAGGGTTATCTAGTGTCGCACTACCGGCTTGTTTGCGCAGAGGTTCTCCCAATACTCTCAGCCGAGCACCAGCCTGATCCGGGTAATCAAGTTCGGTCGACACGTCCAAATCGGGTATGTCCTCGGCTAGCATAACCGCCCGCTCAAATCGTTTGAGAGTTATTGGGTATGCGGTGGTGAGGGGGCGAAAGATCTTTTCTAGGGTTTGGAACGTGCGAGAATCTACGCCTTCAATTTCGATGGTTTGAATGCGCCCTTCATCAACAATTATGCTTTGCCCATCGGGACCGGGCCAGGCCTCAGCCAAGAAGTAACCATCTTCTCGATAGATCTGAGTGATCGTTGATGCGACCTCCACCGCTGTGATGCGCCCTGACCGATTGAAGGCCAATTGACCGGCAAAAGTTAACAGCTCATCCGCATCATACACCGTTACGCCGCTGACCGAGTGCTGGGATGCGATGTCCCAGGTTTGGGCAATGCTACTTTTGGGAACTGATGCAGCGGCCACAAGAGTGCAAATGATCGCAAAAACAACTGAGCTGAATACGCGCATTTTTGACAACCTTAAAGTGACTGAGCATGTTGAAGTCCAATGTTATTATGTGGTTCGCATGTGTGAACCTGACGCTACTCGAATGTACTGATGGGTGATGTTTTTAAGAAACACAGTGAACAGAACGCAGATTTACTTAATACGCCGCACGTACGACGGCGCTCAATTACACAACCCGGCTTTTCAACAAGTTAGAGTAGAGAACTAGTAGGACAGTCCTCACAATTCCGGTTGCTCAAAAACATAAAGCCGCGAATTCTTGGCATCGTCTGTCAGGATATAGAGAAGCCCTCTGGTCTCATCGAGGGCGATCCCTTCGGGATGTTTAACTTCTTTTTGTTTTCCATCTTCTGTGAACGTCAAACTGATAGACTTTACGGACTTGGACTCTGGATTGTAGACGAAGATCTGACGGCTTTTGTCACTCACAATCCAAAGAGAACGCGAGGACCGGGACCATGCCAGGCCGCTCAAATCCAGTTCATCATCATCTACACGCTCGGAGATAAAACCTGCATCGCGGGCTAAAGGAATGATCTCAATAATTTCGTCTAGCTCTGGCGATAACACCATTAACAACCTTGGTTGTCCCTCAATGCCAACGAAGACCCGCCCGGATTCCGGGTCAACGGCGATGCCTTCGGGTCCCTTGTTCAAAGGGTTGCCGACGAGTAATGCAGCGGCGGTCGGGTAACCTTTAAGAGATGCGAGAGGTATTGTCGTCAGTTGAATGGGGTCAGTTGGGTGAACGACTAGGATTGATCGGTCAGTTTCTTGAAGCACTAAAACGGCCCCATCTTTTCGAGGTGCAACACCCTCCAAATCTGACCCTGCCAATGCTGACAACATGAAAGAGTTTCCTAATACCCCGTCGACTCCGAGTAGGTGCAGTTTAGGTTCGGCATCACTTACAGACCACAAGAAGCCTTCAGCGTTAGACATTGCCAAACCGGAAGGCTCTGAAAATCCCTCTGATTTGTCTGCCACCTTGAATTTATCGACCAGAATCAAACCAGCACTTTCGGCGTAGGCAAAATCGGTCCAAGGCAAGAAGGCTGCCGCAACCAAGCTGGCCGCAAAAGCGAGTCGTCTAAGTTTGCAGAAACACCGTGAAATTTCAGCTTTTGACGAAAACACTCTGTTTTCTGTCATTGGATTCTCTCGCGTTTGGACCACATCCCTGTATCAGCGTTCGTATCACAGTCCGGATACGATGTCCGAAGAATGCACTGTAATCTCTTTACCTGATCCCGCCTGTTGCGATTGAATTGAATAGGGCACGATGTGCCTTTGGTTAAGCGTAAGCCTTTGGCGAGAGCAGGAAGGAAGACAAGTTGAATACGACCCTCACATTTGTGACCGTGTTGTTGATGCTGCTGTTGCCAGGTGCTGCGGTGTCACAAGTCGACCCTGCGACGATGCTGGCCGGGGCTTCGGGGTCGGAAATCGTTATCGAACGCCGGTGGACGCAGTTTCGTGGCAAACAGGAACTGTATTTCTTTACTCTCGATGTGATCGTCACGATCATTCTGGCTGGCTTGATCGTCTATCATCCGGTGAGACGTAAAGCCCGTAGAAGCGTCCGCGACATAGTTATGCCAAGGCTTTTCTTCCTGTATGCGCTTATCGGCATGGCGGTTGGTTTTCTAGTAGTTCAGCACGGTTCAATGATCGGTTTCGTTATCTTTGGCATCGGCGCGTTGCTCAGGTTCCGCTCCAATCTCGATGATCCGGTGGACACTGTCGAAATGATAATCGTGACCGTTCTTGGTCTTGCGGTCGGTCTGGGCTTGCCGCTGATGGCCACACTGGTGGCGGTTGTATGTTGGTGTTTTATTTGGCTTGGTGGAAGAAACAAGGGTGTAGAGATTTCCCTCAAGGCCTCAGACGAAGAGCACTCGTTGAGTGTCAGCGGCGCCATTGAAGCTATGGCCGCAGACGCTGGATGGAAGCTGGTCAGAAAACACCACGTCCCCGGAAAATCTCGCGTTTCATTGCTGTTCATCACCTCGGGTGGACTTTCAGAAGCTCGGATAGAAGAGATGATAAACGATCTGGTTCCTGAAAAAGTTGAACTGAAACTCAACCTCTAGTCATTTAACAAGGTCTAAGCGCTTTAATACCGCATTCGGGGATCTGATCTCTTTCGGTAGCGACTTGAAGTTTACCGACCTTTCGAAATCGGGTCCACGATATACTGCTATCCCAAATTCTCCGTTTGGCTGGAACGTAACATGAGTGAAGCTGTGAGGTGATCTGGCTTTTGAGCCGATAAGCCGTCGCGGGCCACCTCCCAAACAAGCTTGAGAGACGTAAGCCACGCCGTCTTTCCAACCTGGATAGAAGGCATGATGGTGGCCTGACAGATGCAGAACGACACCGCTTTCCAAATAGATTTTTTCAAGTGTTGGGTCACCGATGATTTCGCGTTCGCGCTGGATCGCGAACGGCCAAAGTGGGAGGTGACTGAAAGTGACAATCGGGTCTCCGTCTGCACCCAGTTCCTGTAGGCGGTCCTGCTGGTTACCGGACAGGGGTCCTAGGGTTGTTGCATCCAGAGACGCAAACGTAATGCCCTGCATCTCAAAAGCGTAGAAGAACGGGTAGTCCTTTGAAACTAGGAAATCGACGTCTGGTTTTCTCTGAGTCCATTCCTCTGCGTATATTTTTCTTTCACGCTCGAACCCACTGTAGGCGGAGGCATCATGGTTTCCAGGCGTGACCGCAAATGGAATTCCGGCAGCCGCTAGAGGATCTGATACGGCCACGTGAAACGCCTTCCACATCTCCCTGACCTGTTTGTCGGACAAGTTGGGAATGCGCTGTCCCGCAACCATATCTCCGGTCGAAATAACCAGATCTGGATCAATCTCGATTATGCGCTCAATCGCCTTGTCGACGCGGGCATCGTATCTTACCGAACCATAGCTTCCATTCAGATCCGATATGACGATGACATCCAATGCCGCCGCTTTGCAGGCGAGCAGAGCGGTCCAAATGAACACCGCAATAAGAGCAGAACACCTACGGTACATAACAGTCCACAGCCTCTACCTCGGTGCCGTTTCTCAAAAAGACTGCGACAGGATCCAAGTCGAACATCAAATCGCCATTTGAACAATTGCTCTGGAGAATGGACGTTGCCAGCGCAGTATTTTTGACAACTTGTGCAATCTGACTGTCTGACAACCCAAAGCTTTGCGATAGCCAGTCATAGACTGGGCCTTGGGATTGGAGGTCACTATTCAATGCAATCAAGCGCCGATACGTGCTTGGAGAGAAGTGGCGAATTTTCTCCAGCATTTGAGTAGATTTCGCGAAGTTGGCGTATTGGACACGCCCACCAGCATCGTTGTCGTTTAGATTGCTGCGACGGATCAATAATGCGTCGGCGGGAACGTCTCCATCGTTTGGCTCATGGTGCTTGGCTTTCTTATGCTTCAGCTTTCCGTCTTCGACCCAATACCAATAGGGTGTGAAGTCTATGTTTCCTACGCGGTCCTGCTGGCTAAAGATGAAATCGAGGAGTACAATCTCGGTAAGTTCTTGCATCCAAAATGCCATCTGTTGGTCGCTGACATCGGGACCGAGATCCTTGTTGATCATCCGGTCTCTTCGACCTTCTCCGACGCCCTCTACAATGGCCTCTGGCAAGGGTTTTGAAGAACGCAAAGCCAAGAAAGCAGGAGTTTCCTGAAAATCGCGGTTCTGACCTTTCCCCCAACCAGATTTACGGGTGCCGTTGATTTCCGAGCCGTATCGATGCCCAGGGCTATCAAGCAGCACACCGTATATTTGCGTTCGATCTGCGGTGAACAGATCGTCGGTTGGCTGGTATGAGTTCGGGTCAGCATCCGCAGCTGCGAAGACCCGCCAGCCTTCGTGGTTCATGCGCCCGCCATGAGAGCCACCAGAAATCGCAAGGCCAGGCTCGGCGACCTCGGAAAAATGCGCCTGGGCGTCCATGCTACGCCAAACGGCGACTGGAACTTTTACAGTCGCGTCGAAATATCTGGAGAAATGATAGTAAAGCAGTGAAGACGTGGAAAAGGTCCCACTGGTGCCTTTTTGGTTCATGGTGGACTTGAATTTAGCCACCCTGTCCTTAGCCAGATCTTTTGCCGCCTTCCCCTCCTTGCAAGCGTTTCTCTCGAATTCAGAACGGTTCCCCACGTAAGGTCCTTCCGAAATATCGTAGACTGCCATTCCCGGGCTGGTGCTCCAGGTTTTTGGGCAAATAGCAATTTCGGAGGCATAGAAATCGATCTCGCAATAGGCCGTTTCTTCCTCAAGATCGCTTTTCTTATACTCGCCCGTTGGAACTTTTTCGATCCGAATACAGCGTTCAGTAACGCCGTTGGGACTATCAAATGTCGTGGCTTCACCGAGAACATCGTCGTTCGCCCACAAGACAGTGGGTGCAATTAAAGCAAGTGACCCCAGAAGATTGAACTTCATTTTGATAGTCCTCCCAATATCATTTGGGGCAAATCGCTGCCTGTTGCTCGTTGGAGATCTTCAACTTTGGGTCGATGCTGAAGTTGGAGAATTTTGAGTCAATCCACGCGTCGCACCCGCCTGAACAAGGGGCCCCGTTTCGGGCATCATTCCAATAATCCTTGGCCCTTTCTTCCGTCCAACCGCAAAACTGAACGAGCGCCATTGCCGACAATGCACCTGAGGAATGAACGCCCCACATGCAGTGCACCAGAACAGGGCCCTTTCCAGGGTTTTTAATCACCTCGTGTATGGACGCCATGACAGCATCGGGTCGGGAGGATCTGGCGCTCTGATAGTCAAAGGATCCGTTTCCGCAGCTGGTGCGACCGTATTGAGTGTTTTTGCCGAAGTCCGCATAAAACCCGGTTGAAAACCCTTCACCACACAAAGTTTCGCGTTGTCGTTCACTCAGGCCCGTTCGATCCTTGTCGCCGCCCTTGAAACCGGATCGATACAAGACACCGCTCAAGACTGGGCGAAAGAAAGCGACACCATCGACGCCACCGTCACCACCCTTTGTGAGCATTTGACTGTTGCTTGGACCACCGTTTCGACTGGTTACGTCAGAATTCGCAGCGGTTGCGAGAACACCAATGAATATGAGGGACGTCAAAAACCGCATGCCAGCTCCTTTCTATTTGTCAGCCTGTTATGCTCAAACTCTTCCCACTTGATAATCTATTGGAGCGGCTCATTATCAGCAGCCGTATCAAGTGCGCGATAGACTTTCCGACCTGAAGCTTTAAATCGGCCACACCAGATTGATGATAAAGACGACCACGAAGTAGGCCAGAAAAACTTTCCAGTTCAATTGGTGTTTGTTTTCTTCGTTTATCACGCCGGCCGATTTCAATGCCAGGTTTGTTACAATTAGAGCGACGATGGTCACCGCCGCATGTGCCAAGTCGAAATGCAAACTAGAGCTCCCTTATGCAGATGTTAGTTTGATGAAAATTTTTCAGCAGTCACCTGATGGCAGCATAGCTACATCTGAGTACCTTCCGTCAGATGTCGTGATCCGAGCACATGCACCAGTATCCTTGTTAAACCAGTACGAGGTCAGCCCTTCGCTTCGGATGAGTTCAAATCCGAGACTTTGGATGCCCATTTCAGCTTGGCCCGCTTTTGCCCCTTCAAATGACGAAAGATCGCTAGAGCTGCCCACAGTTGGTGCACTTGCATCCACTGATCCACCACTGTCGTCGCATGCTGCAAGCGCAGAAATACACGCTGTGCCGATCACCAATAGGACCTTGGGTTTCATCTGTTTTTCCTTCGCTTTTTGGACTTGCGTTCCAGGGTCTCTGATTGATCACCTATTCAATTCCGAAAATTACGTTGTAGCCGACGGAAGAGTTGCTGCGATTGATGACCTCCACAACATGATCACCAGATTGCCAAAGCTGTCCTCGATACTCCTTGTCCGCCGACATCAATCCCAACAGTTCAGAACCATCGGGGTTGCGAATAACGTAGTCCAAGGAGCCATTTCGCGGAGCAACGCGAACGTAGAGGAACTGTTCGTTTTTGGCACCCAGAACGTATTGCTGCGACGCTCCGGGCGCGAGTTCACCAACAAGTTCTGCGCCAGTGGAACCAGAATCAAATTTGACACGTTGGCTACCAGTAGACCCGGCGGCGCCTGCCATGGCTCCACCGCCATCATCCATCGCTTCGACAACCGACATCTCGCCGATGCTTCCATCCTTGTACGCGATGCAGCGCCAAAGTGTTCCACCTGCATCTCGCAGCATGACGAGCGTGCCCGCTTCTGAGAACTCTGAGCTTTCAATCGTACCGGACTGACCGTCTGGTCCACCAACCTGCCGCAAATGGTCGATACACGCGTCGTCGGCTTCTGACATTGCAAAGGCAGCTGCGCCCGCGATTGCGAACATGGGTGTGAGGAGTTTGAATAAAACGAGTTTCATCAGATGGTTCCCTGTTGGCTTGTCCTTAGAGATTTGTTCCTTACAAAGCGGAACCTCACTTCGCTTCTCGTAACTTTGACAGAAATTCATCGCATGCCTGTGCGCTGCCGACGATCTCGCCCGTCGTTTCAATTCCTTGCAGTGACGCCATTTCGGAATTTACGCGGTTGAGGATCTGATCCGCTTGCTCGGCGGTGATAAGGTTCTCAGCTTGTGCTCCTTTCAATGTGGTGCAGACACCGGCGGACAAGCCTGTCGCAACGCCGACACCCATCGCGGCCCCACCACCCAAGGTCATCGCCCCAACGACGCCGAGGACGAGCCCGATCACAATTCCCAAGATCACTTTTCCCATGTTTTCCTCCCTTTTGGTGAGACAGAGCTCCACCTTCATTTCTGGTGTAAACTGCGAGCCCATCTGCAAATGAAAACCAGCGCCAAAATGTTGAGCATCGGAGCAATCGCTGCAAACCACGGCTTGGCGGACTCCGAAATTAAGTCCGCTACAAGTATCCAAGGTAGTCCCAACGGCAGTAGGTACACTCCGGACAAAGGGTCTCGTTCCTGTCCCAACCAGCCAAATGTGCCTGTCAAGAATGCAACCAACGCCAACAGGTACAGGACCGCGAATACGATGATGGTGGTTCTACAAACCAAGTCGAGCCTCAGCAGATCAAGCCAGTGCTGCGCAGCCGATTTCGGCTACGCGGTAGACTGCTCACAATGCGCCTTCGTCGCCCAGGAACTCGATACCAGCTGTCGCGCCATCAGTGTAAGCAATGCAATTCCAAGGAGCACGATCCTCACCAACACCGACAGTGACTTGTGTTCCCGCCTCGCTAAACGCGGATGAGAGAACCACGACTTGTGAATTGTTTGTTGTGCTTGCTACATCTCGCAAACACGCCTGCTGAGCCGGCGTGAGCTCGGCGGACGCACTGGATGTACCCGTGTCGTCACAGGCCGCTAGCAGTGTGAAACAAGTTGCGCCCGCAATCATCACCATCTTGTTGGTCATTTTCTTCTCCCTCTGAGTCTGTTGAAATTAACGAAATTGGATACGCTTGTTTGAGGCTCTCGCGTTTGGGCACCGACAGAACACACAACGTTCCTGTGACGACCTTTCCCAAAACTTGCCAAGGGAGGCTTGGCGGGCAGATCACTATTACGTTGACTGCCAAGACCTCCAACAACGTGGGATGGCCGAATGAAATCACTGGCAAAAGCTAGAGCAAACTCTGGAAAGAGGGCGAGTACGTTAAGTCTAAGCATCGCGCTCTCCCAAAGACTGATCCGTGTAAAGTGCCTTCCGGCTGCCAGCACTCACTCCAGCGACCGGAAGGGCTCGGCAAAGCGAGCAGCAACGACAACAACGGAGGTAAAATGAAAGTTGCGTCGAATTCGCATGTTTGAATCTAATTTTTAATAAATCAATATTTTTTCCGCGCGTAAACTTCGCTACCTTTTCATAGGATAGTTTTTTGGCGTTCAAACACAAAAGGAAGGTGGGAAAACCCGGAAGGGCAAGTTTGTTCTTTTAGGTAGCGAGGCGTTCTGAGGCCACACAGAAACTTAGAAAGGGTTGAAAATGGGGTTTGTGGAAGCAGTTAAAACGTGTTTCTCGAAATACTTCCAGTTTTCCGGTCGGGCTATACGCTCAGAATACTGGTGGTTCTTCTTGTTTGTGGTTCTCGTGAGTGCGGCTTTAGCGGTGCTGGATACGATCCTATTCGGGACCAACCCTGAAACGGGGCAGGGATCACGGGTTTTGTCCTCTGTTTTCCAACTGGCCGTTCTCATACCTATGCTGGCCGCCGGTTGGCGGAGGCTGCACGATACAGGACGACCTGGCTGGTACTTGCTACTGCCGATGGCGCTCAGCATTGTAACTCTTTTTGTTATGCTGGGTGGGGTGGCGTTCTTCTCGGTATTGGAGCAAGGGACCGAAAACCCCGATGCATTGCGAGGACCTGCGGCCGTCCTGGGCGTGACCGGCATTGTTGTTGTCTCAATTCTTCAATTGGTTCTGTCCATCCTGATGATCTGGTGGCTGACGCGACCTTCCCAAGAAGGCGCAAACGAATACGGCGCACCTGTTTCCTAACCTGGTTGCCCGAGTAACGGGCCGGAAACTCTGGCTGAATGACAGTACGAACCACAACACCATGGAGAGAGAAAATGAGTTTCAAATCGATTTCCATTGGAATGCTACTGATGGCAGGAGCGACCACAGCATCAGCGGAGTGGTCGTTCAACTCCGGGCCTAATCCCAATGCGTTTATTCAGACCGGAAACATGACCCTGGAACTTCAGTGTAACCGTATCCGCTTCGCTCCGGCTGGATATGAGGACAGCCAGGACATTGTGGAAAAGCAGGGGCTCTCCATTCGATTTTTAAAGAACGGCACCACCGAAGTTGGGGCATTTCAGGTTGGCTCAGAAAACGCTGCCGTGCAGATCGTCGACAACTATCCCGTCGAGGTCAGTTTCAATAGTCAAGAGGACTATGGTTTTGTACTGGACCAGCTTGCGGCCAATGCATCGGTTAATCTGTCGATGATTGATCAAGATGTCAGCTACGGAATCTTTGACTTGAAGGGTTCCAGCGCGGCAATTCGGTCCCTTCGTTCCGCCTGCGATTCAGGTGCTAACCAAGGGGCCTCCTACAAAGCACCCGAAGGCATTGTCTATTGTGGTGGCGGAGCGATAAAACGCCAAATCGAATATGTAATTCTGGACAATCCAGAGGGGGAGTGGGACGCGCGAGTAACGGTCAATGGCGAGCCGATCAGAGCCATGACGGCCTACAGTTACTTCGGAAACTATGAGCCGCCCGCCGGATTTGTCGTCGCCCTGCTTGGGGAGGACAGGTCCGAGTTTCTGATTTTTAGCGAAGGCTCGGCAAACTGGCTGGAATATGGGGACTACAGGTATGATCAGTGCAATTGATACCTCCTTCCAACCAGCTTCCCAAATAGCGCGTCAGATGAAATGTTTGCTCGCCGGGGTTATGCTTGCTTCGGGCCTTGTCTGGACCTCACCAGCTGTCGCGGCTGATGTATCGCAACTTCCGCCCGGTTTGCAGGCGAAGGTTGATCTGGCGGCACAGGCCTGCGCGGAGTTCAACGACGGCCAGTTTGACTTAGATTGGGGTGCGGTTGAGAGGGTAGATCTCGACGGAGATCTACAACGCGACTGGGTTCTGAATGAATCTGGTTTCGCGTGTTCCAGCGCCGCATCTCTTTTTTGCGGAACTGGCGGTTGCATGTCGCACTTTTGGGTAAGCGAAGAGGTGCACTCCTTGCTTAACCAAGGCTGGACGGTCGTTGATTTTGGGCGTCAACGCGTTGTTGTGGCAGATATTCATGGATCCAATTGCGACGGAATAAACCCGACGCCTTGCGTCACCGCCAGTGTTTGGGATGCGGACGCTAAGACGTGGCGTTCGTCTGCTGGCGATTGGGAATAAGTTGCATTTGGGCACCGCACAATAGCCTGAGAGCCTGTTTGTTCGATGGGTTCTCTGTAGTATGCAAACTTATGGGCAAATCGTGCAAAGTTATGCGCAATTACCGCGCAGAGTTATGGGCAAGCTTCCAAGATTTTCTTCAATGAAATCAATGTTGGGAATGCTGCGTTATGCGCGCACCTACACCGGTTGAAGAAGATCACGTTATTCTGCATTGCCACCAAATCTGGCCTGATGGTCTCAAGTGCGCAGGGATAGATATTTTTCGCCTGGATGCGACGGGAAGGTCGTCGAGCACTGGGACGTTCTTCAGGAAGTTCCAGCAAACGGCGAGAATGAAAACGGCATGTTTTGACTTAACCGTTCTGACAGCGGTGCATAGAACTTCGAAAGGTCCTGACGGCTAAACCACGATAGTCAAAGGGCATAAGTCTGATCCAAGAAACCCGCCGACGCGTATCTATCAAGAACCCATTAGGAAAGAGATAGATATGCTCCCGAAGAGTATTATTGCGGCGACCCTTGGATTGTTTGCAGCCACTTCGCTTCAAGCTGGAGTACAAATTCGCTTTATAGAAGGCGCGCCCAAAGACCGTTTTGTTTTGACAAATGTCGGAGCTTGCGAAGTAGAAGCCTCGACCCTCAAAATTGACTTGTCGCAATCTGCCGGGCGTCTGATTTTCGACGTTTCCGAAAAGGGCGCTGGTGTCGAGGTCTTCCAACCGCTTGAATTCGTTGAGGGTGCGGATGCTCTGCGGCAAATTCCTGCGGTCGTGGATGGGCAAGATACAATTGAACTTGAGATTGCCTCCCTCGCAGCAGGTGACAAACTCGCCTTTACCATCGATGTAGATGACACTATCGGGCAACGGGAAATCACCGTAACTGGGTCGGAGATCGAAGGCGCCACGGTGTCTTATACTGATGCGGATAAGACCAGCACGGCGACCTTTTCTTCTGAAGCGCTTGTTAACGTAACGACCAAGGACTGCTGAAAGCTATCCTACAATGTCGAACTGGTTGATCCGCATAGCATTCCTTGCGCTTGTGGTGGGCGGCGGCATCCTGATCGGGACACTGACTGCACCTGGCGAATGGTACGCGCAGCTTTCTAAGCCGGCTTTCAATCCACCAAATTGGATTTTTGGACCGGTTTGGACGGTGCTATATGTTTTGATCGCTTTGGTTGGTTGGCATCAGTTTGAAACAGACCGGAGCTCGACCGCCATGAAGCTGTGGTGGGCGCAGATGGGTCTGAACTTTTTGTGGTCCCCAACCTTTTTCGTACTGCAACTGCCATGGTTTGCCTTTGTCGTCATTGTCGCGTTGTTGGCTGTCATCGTCATGTTCATAGCTCAGGTCAGGACTTCAGATCGGGTTTCCGCACTGGCCTTCCTGCCGTATTTTGCATGGGTCGCATTTGCCACGGCACTGAACCTTTCCATTGCGATACTGAATTGAGAAGGATCGATATGCGTGCCAACTTCATTGGGCTTGTTTCAGGTTTTGTTATCATCGGATGCATGATGGCGCAGGCTGATGTAAAACTGACTGAAGACTTCTCCAAGTCTCCAGAGATGCGTTGGGACTACGTTGCCGACACCGTCATGGGAGGAGTTTCTTCAGGGCAGGTGCAGTTTCGTTCGGAAGGTAATGTTGCATTCGCGCGGCTGACCGGAACTGTGAGTACAGTAAACAACGGCGGCTTCATCCAGTTCCGACGCAAGTTGCCTGATCGGCCAGGTACGGGTGTATCAGGCGTCAGGCTATTGGTCCGGGGGAACGGCGAGCAATACTTCGTCCACCTTAGAACACGTGGCACGGTGCTTCCGTGGCAATACTATCAGGCCGCGTTTGCAACTTCTAACGAATGGACAGAAATCTATTTGCCTCTGTCAGGCTTCAAGGCTTCAGGTGCCATGTTACGCGCTACTCCCGCTGCAGACGCAATCACCTCAGTTGGAGTTGTAGCCTACGGGCACGATCACGAGGCCAGCGTAGACGTCAGCGAGATTGGATTCTACTGAAGTTCGCCCAAGCGAGGGGCTGCAATTTTCTGTTCAACCAATCAGATCAGGCGGCTCAAAAAATGTAAGCGACAATGCAATTCCAATAGTCTTTGCTCATCCTTTGCAAGCGATTAACTTGGGTACATGGAAGAAGTCACTCGACTAACCAAATGGATGATTACAGAAGGTCGTCGCTCCGGCGATCCCGTAAAGGTGGTGTCACAGTTTTGTTCCTCCTTGGTCGAAGCCGGAGTTCCGCTGTGGCGAGTAAACATTGGCCAGCGCTTTGCCAATCCACTGCTTATTGCTTGGGGCGTGGTTTGGACGCCCAACGGCACCGACAGCTACGATGTCACCCATGAGACGACGTTGACGGATGGTTATGTTGGGAGCTCATTTGAGTATATTCTGGCGAATAGAAAGCCGCTTCACAAAAGTCTTCGGCAACTGGACTCAGAAACAGAGCATTCATCCTATTTGGAATTTGCAGAGCAAGGCGGCACCGACTACTACGCTACTTTGCTTTATTACGGAGATGGATCGCTGCATGGTTGCACGTTCATTACACAGGCGCCGGATGGGTTCTCGCCGGAGCATCTAAGGCTGATTGAAGCGGTGTTACCTGCCCTTTCTTCCGCTCTGGAACCTGTGACGATGCGAAAATCGTCTAAAGGTCTACTTCGAACCTATTTAGGAGATGGACCTTCCGAGGCAGTCTGGAGCGGAAACATCAAGCGCGGTGAGCGAACAACTCTGGATGCCGTGGTTATGTTCTCTGATCTGCGAGGCTTTACGGCACTTTCCGAAACCTCTTCGGAAGAAGAAGTCTTCGACACGCTCAGCGACTATTTTGATCTGGTGGTCAAAGCCGTAGAAGACAACGGTGGAGACGTCCTCAAGTTCATGGGTGATGGCATCCTGTCGATCTTCACTGTTGAAGCTCAAAAAAACCATGCCGACCGTTGCAGAATGGCGGCTCTTGCAGCGCAGAGTGTGCTGAGTGGTTTGGAAGTTCTCAACACTAGACGAGACGAGTTCCAAAAACCGCCCTTGGACATTGGAATTGGGATCAACGTTGGGCAGGTCAGCTACGGTAACATCGGCAGCCCCGGCAGGCTTGATTTTACGGTTTTGGGCGGTGCGGTGAACGTCGCAAGCCGAATTGAAAACTTAACAAAATCAATTGGTCAGAGAGTGTTGGCGACGGTAGCCATTGCAAGTGCTGCACCGAACATGTTCGTTAGCTGTGGGGATCACGAAATACGTGGCCTTGCTCAGCCTATCGAGCTGTTCTTTCTCACAGAAGGGGCGCAATAATCAGGTATAGTTTTTTGAAACATCATACCTTTCCGGGAGCATCCAGAGTGTTTGCAAGAACCATAGCATTCCTGATTTTCGCTGGGACTGTTCCGGCTATTGCATTACAGCTTCGCGAAACTGGGCGCTACGAGCTCAACCAACCCGCAAGCCTTGACTATGATCCAACGTTTTGCGGTTTGTGGATCGCAAATGAAGGGCCCGAAGCAATTCTCGTTACATTGCAAGGCGATGAATTGCGCCGAATATCCAGCGATCTCTTTCGGATCAAAGCAATTGCTGTTGAAGGGGATCACTTGTTGCTGGGTGATGGTCTCGGCAGTCTTCAACGTGTCACCAAGGATGGATCACGCCTAGGAGCGCCTTTCGAGTTGGAAGGTGGGTTCGCGGATACCGAAGGCATCGCGATCAATGCCCAGGGGCAGATCGTGACCGTAGAAGATGACCCGGAACGGTTGTCGTGGTTCACTTCAGAGGGTGCTTTGACGGCGAGGTTGGATACCATGAAGCTCTCTCCGCCCTTGAGCGAGGCGCAGGGCATCGCGATTGACCCGCGTACCGGCCACATGCTGATAGTTGACGACTGGGAAGGGTCAAACAGCCTGTATGAGTTCACGGCAGGTGGCCAACTTCTCGCCCAGCAAAGCTTGTTGGAATTCGGAACCGACCCAGAAGGCATCGCCATTAGGCCGGGATCCAACCAACTGTTCGTGGCATTTGATGGTGGCGCAAAGATTGTGACATTTGACTACACGCCCACCTTGCCAGAAGGATCACCGCCGCTGCCGCCGGGCGCGGATTGTATGATGTTCTGAGAGCTTTTCTGTTTGCTTGGGCCGACGCAGGTTTCCGCTAGTCGCGCTCACTGTCCAAGGTTTCGCGTATGAGCGTCAGATTAGGCAGCGATTCATGGAACGGTTCAGGCCCGAGTTCGGACAAAACCGGACCAAGAGCTGTCGACATCCGATCCATACAAGTTTTCAGAAACTCTGCGCCATGCGGCGTCGACCGGACAATTTTCGAACGCTTGTCCTTTGGGTTGGTCTCAAGAGTAATCAAGGTATGATTTTCAAGGCTGGCGAGCATATGCGTCATCGAAGTCTTGGGCACCTGAAACGCGTTTGAGAGTTGCAGTGGGGTTTCGCCTTCGGGACGCCGGACCAGGTGGCCCAATATACCAAATTGGGTTGCGGTCATTCTTCCAGGTAAGAACGCCTCAAGCTTGGTCGAGATCAACTGATTGATGATCCCGACCTCGGTGAAGAACCGGTAGACTTCGTTGGTCTCATCTTCAGGCTTCATTCAGAATTCGTGTCTCCAGCGGCCAGCGGGGTGTGGCAATCGGTTCAGGCCCATACCCCAAACGCAACAACATTTGCACCGTGTGGCCCGGTGACGCAAGAAGCTCATGCGCGAGAACGTATTCATCGGCCATCTCAGGATACTCCTGAAGGGCCTGACTGACCGGATGTACGCCCAGGCCCATTTCGGTTGTCTTCAAGTAAAACCGCATCAATTGACGACCGGCATCAAGTTGATCGCTTCGCGTGTTTGTGGCTGTCGTGAGGACTGCGTATTGCGGCGTCGCGTCGAGCATGGCGAAGTAGCCTCGCATGTGTGACTGAGTGCCTGGGTGGTCAACGTTCATCAGGGTTTCATTGTCCAATAGGCCGGTAAGTCGCAACGTTTCCAGCATGGGATCGCGTAATTCAATCCCGTCCGGGTTGGCGTTGATTTCTGCTTTCCCGATCCGCATCAGGTCGACGGATTCTTTCAAGGTCTGCGGGGTTCGCATTTCGATTTCGAAAGCGCGTTTCGTGAGGTCTCGAATACGGGTCACCAAATCTTCATCGGTAATCAGGGTGGCGTAGTTTTCAAGGACCGACACTTCCGTCTCGGACAGCCGCTGTTCAGTGTACGGTTCCTTGTTTGAATGTCGGTTGAGGATTTGATCTGAGAGTGGATCGGGTGCTCCGCCAGGAACGAACACTGCTTCTGCGATGGGTCCGTCATCTCCATCGGGCAGTAACGTGACCTCGGTATCAAATCCCTGCGCACCTGCTGCCAGTACCATCGTCTCAACAAATGCACCGAGACCAATATAGAGCTGGCGGTGGTAAGGATCGGTTTCCGGAAGCTCGCGATCAGGATCACGGTGGATGCGCACCTTGTCTTGCCCAACGAACTCGACCAGCCAAGGTTGCAAGTTGTGTGGATTGGGGGCGAGAATCGCGTAGGACAAAGCAGCCTTGCGTGGGTCGTTATACGGTTTTGGCGTCCACGGAGCCAACGCTTCATGCGGCGTGCGTGTAGCGAGGAACGCGACCGCGCCCGTTGCCGCCAGAATTGTGCCTCCGCCTAGAATCTTGAGAAAACGTCTTCGATTTGGCATCTTGAGTCTCCGCTAGTACGATATCGAACTAAATTAATTCGAAATCGTACTATTACAACCCCAATTGATGCAGTGATTGGTTGAGTGACCATGAAAAAAGAATATTAGAGCCGCCGGACGCAACCGCCGATTACCGCGGTGGACAAGTACTCGGAGCGCCTTTGGTGCCGAAAAGAAGCAGTTATTTTAGTTGATTAACGACTGGATGCGAGAAGATCAGAGGCTGTTGAGTCGGTGCTTCTCGAGTATCCCGCAAAGCATAGCCTGCGCTTGCAGCCTGTGCTCTCGATGACGTTCACGGGCAACACCCGGTCGACCTTCACTAATCGCTTGAAAAACAACCCGGTGATCTTCATTGGATTTGACGGGTAGGGGCCTGATGAACAACGTCGTTGCGCGTGCGCGGCGCACCTGGTCGCTCATCATTGCAACAATCGCTTCGACCCGTTTGTTGCCGCCCAACCGAACGAGTTCCTGATGAAACAACTCGTCGGCCTCGGCCCAGGCTTCAAGGTCTTCGGCTTCGATGGCTTGATCCATCTTTGCAATTGATCCAGCAAGGACCGCCAGTTCATCTTCGGAATAGCCCGCTTCGGCAGCGCGCTGTGCTGCGAGACTCTCGAGTTCCGTCAGTATGTCGTAGATTTCACGCATATCATCTGATGAAACAGGCAGTATTCGCACGCCCTTTCGGGGCCGCATTTCAAGCAAGCCCTTACTTTCCAACATCAGCGCAGCTTCCCGTATCGGGGTGCGGGACATTCCAAGGGTTTCCGCGAGTTCCGATTCCAGATGGTCAGTTCCGGCTGCAAGTTCGCCGGACAGGATCATCTGTCGCAAATCCCTAACAGCGCGTTGCGTATTGGAAAGAGTTTTTGCGTCCTGATCCTTCACGGCGTCTCCAGGTTGATCTTTCGTCCCTCCGCAGCCGAGAGATAGATGCTCTCTTCGATGCGGATCACGTCCAAATAGTTTCGAGCCGTGTTTTCCAGCGGCGTACCCTTTACAAGGCCTGAAACGACGTGACTTTGCAAGGCGTGGACGCAGTCTCCTCCAAAACCATCATGATCGCTTGGAGGTAGAATCTGCTGTCGCTCCTGTTTTCCAAAACCGCGGAGTTCTACTGAGCCGTCGCCGTAAAGAACTAGTGATCCTTCCGTTCCTTCGATGAGAGCTTCGCCCATGGTTTGGCGCAGGTTTTCGGCACTGTGGTCAAGGCATCTGTTGCCATCGAACAGAGCTTTCAAACCGTTGGGGTGGTCAAACAGGATGTAACCTGCATCCTCGCCCGAGATAACGGGGTTAACTTGGCGCAAGTCCGCATAAACTGCACTGGGCGCATCGAATAAAAATCGGAATGTGTCGACCCAGTGAACCGCTGTTTCATGAACGAGGAAACGCGGCATTTCCTGAAAGTACGGCTGCCGGTCAAGGTAGGCTCGTGGTCCCTGTCCGTCGCCGGGCCGAAGCCGGAAAGTCGCTTGTAGCGGTGTCCCAATTCGACCCTCGACCATCGCCTGTTTGATTGCGCGATACCAGGGCTGAAAGCGAAAATTCTCATGCACGACAATAGTTGCGCCTTCCAATTCAGCCTCGGAGACGATCTTCTCCGCTTCGTCTAGAGACAGGCAAAATGGCTTTTGGCAGATCAAGCACTTTATTCCGGAGCGCAGTGCTGTTCGGATGGCGTCGGCCTGCGCCACTGGTGGTAGGATGATGTCCACGAGATCAGGTTCTTCGATCTCCAACATTTTCGACAAATCGTCGTAAGCCGTCAGTCCTGTTTCTTTCGCCTTGTTGATATCACGGTTGCAGGATGCAATCGGAACCGCTCCGGGCATTCGGGACCAGCTTTCGTAGTGAAACTTGCTGAAATACCCTGCACCCACACACGCGACTCTGATGGTTTTTCGAGTATTCATGCCCGAAATGCTTCCAATACCGATGAGGCTGCGTCCTGCGTTCCGGCGGTGCCACCTAGGTCACGCGTCAGGTTCTGTCCGTTTGCAGTCACCTTTTCCACGGCTTCACGCAACCGTTCGCCGTCTTTGGACAGGCCTGGGTTATCATGGGTCAACCCCAACCATTCAAGCATCATTGCTGCGGACAGGATCATCGCAAAAGGATTGGCTACACCCTGTCCTGCAATGTCTGGAGCGGAACCATGGCAGGGTTGGAATACAGCGTGATTCAACCCGATATCCGCTGACGGAGCCAGTCCAAGACCGCCCATAAGACCTGCACCAAGGTCGGAGAGGATGTCTCCGAACATGTTCTCGGTCACCAAGACATCAAACTCCCAAGGTTTTTGGACCATCCACAGTGCGGTGGCATCAACATAAGCATGGTCTGCCTGCAAATCGGGATGGTGGGCGGCTTCTGCATCAAACATCGATCTGAAGAATGCAAAGGCGCGGAATACATTGGCTTTGTCGACACATGTAACTCGACCCTGACCGCGCCCGGTTCTTTTGCGGTTCTGGGCGAGTTCAAACGCGAAACGGAACAGTTTTTCGGACACCTCACGAGTAATCAGCAGAGTTTCACGTGCTTCGTGTTCGGTAACTTCTCCAGCGCCTTGAGTGAAGAACAGTCCTTCTGTGCTTTCGCGTATCAAGACAAAGTCGACCTCTTTTCCGGGAGGCAGCGCCAAGGGGGTCATTTGTCCGCTTCTTACCTTTACTGGACGTACACCAGCGAAAAGTCCCAGCTGCTTTCGCAGATCAATCTGCGGTGAAATCTCGGTTCCGTCAGGATATCGAACATCCGGCAAGCCCATTGCAGACAGCAAAATCGCGTCAGCGTCGCGCGCAGTTTCGAGTGATCCAACCGGAAACGATTCTCCAGTTTTGGCGTAGTGGCCTGCGCCTGCCGGAGCGTCTGTAAACACCAGTTCGTAGGAAGGACTGCCGCGCGAGAGCTGACGCAGGATTTCAAGCGTAGGGGCCATAATTTCAGGGCCGATCCCGTCGCCGTGGAAAACTGCCACATCATAATTCTTTTTCATCTTAGCCCGCTTCCTTCCCGTTTCGCATTCATAGCGCGATAGCAGCTTTCACTACAGTCCGTTGACAATGCATTCTTTAATGTATACGCAAATAAATGCAATAATAAACGCGAAGCTGTTTGGGAGGACTTGGAAATGAAACTAAAGCTAGGGCGGTTGGCGGCCGCAGCCGTGATGGCGACTGGGATTGCAGGCGCAGCTGCTGCGCAGGATTATCCCTATCGCGATATCACTACAGCTGTGGTCTGGGGGGCCGGAGGTGGCACAGATACGATCAACCGAATGATCATGGCCGAGATGGAAAAACACCTTCCGGTTTCGATCAATGTGATCAATCAAACAGGTGGTGTCGCAGGCTCCAACGGGATGGTCTATGTCATGAATCAACCAGACGATGGTTATACACTGGTTGGTCTGTCAGAGTCGAACGTCACCGCTGCTGTGCAAGGTGGTTGGGATAAGAAATTTGATTTTTGGTATCCGTTCATCGTTGGCGGATCACCTGATCTGATCTCGGTTCCGGCGGAGAGTCCTTACAATACTCTGGAAGAACTGGTCGACGCTGCGAAAGCTGCTCCTGGCACTATTCCAGCGGCGGCTTCCGGCGCAGGTTCGATCCACCACTTGAACCTTCTGGCCATCGAAAAAGGGTCCGGTGCAGAGTTCAAGTTTGTTCCATACAAAGGCTCAGCGCCAGGGCAGGAAGCAGCGATAGCGGGTGAAGTTGCGTTGGTTGTGACTTCTCTAGCTGAACAGGCCCCGTTGATCGAAGGCGGTCAACTTAAACCGCTCGCGATGTTGACGCCCGAAGATGCGCAGATTGCAGGAGTTACGGTGCCATCTGCCTTTGGCATCTATGACGGTCTCGACCAATATTTGCCGCTCAAACAGGCCATCGGTTTTGCAGTTCACAGTTCAGCCGGGGACGACGTAAAGGCCGCGCTTGGTTATGCCTTCGAGCAAGCGATTGCCTCCGACACCGTCGCGGAATGGGCCTCTGCAAACAATTATGATGTCGGTGGTCAACACGGCGAAGAAGCTCAAGAGCTGTTTGCGAACCTCGAAGCTACCTTTGCCTATACCTTGCAAGATTTGGGCGCTGCCACTGTCGATCCGGCGTCGCTGGGTATCGAGAAGCCATAATCCGATCACTTTTGAAAGGGCGCGCCTGATCGCGCCCTTTCCCAAAGGAGGCAGGTAATGGAAAAACCTGACGAAACACTGATCATGCGCGCGCGCGATTTCTGGGCATCGATTGGTCTGATAGCAATTTCCACCTTTTTCCTTTGGAAGACGTCGGACATCCCGCTTTGGGGTGAAAACCGCGCAGGTGTGAGTGGATCCGATTGGTACAACTCGGCTGCAATTGTACCGCTGTTCATCTTCGGTGGATTGCTTGTGTTGTCCTTCGTCTTACTAGCCATTTCGATCCGCTCAGGTGGAGCCCAAAACGCGCTTAGTGCTTTGGGTATCGGATGGAACAAGTCGGAAGCCTTTCGAGCTTCAACAATCGGCCTTATCCTTCTTGCATATGTCGTCGGACTGGTCCCCAGAGTGGACTTCATTCTGTGTTCCGGGTTGCTAATTACAGCTTTGACGTACGGCTACTACGGTGGCCATGCTCGACGCGCTTTGGTGGCCTGTATCGCAGTTGTCACTGCTGGACTATTTGCGTTTGCTGTTTTTCCCACGCAGGCGGACTGGAACGCACACCGGGATGATTGGTTCACACTGATCCTGTGGGTCGCATTGACGCTGTTGGTGCTGGCCAATGCGACTACTGAACGCGTTTTGCGGTACGTTCCATTGGTGGCAATACTTGCCCCGCTCATCCTTGTTTGCGCGATGGCCTTTGTTTTCCGGCAGAACGTGCCCGCGCGCGGCGGGCTGATCTTCAAGCAAATCGAATACCACTACTACGTGACGCTTCGTCCGTTATGGAAAGACTGACCGGATGGACTTTATCCTTTCGCAACTGGCTGGGTTTGGGACCGCATTCGTGGGCCTGGCAGTGGACCCGCTGACCTATCTGTATTTGATCGCATCCGTGTTCCTGGGCATCACGTTCGGCGCATTGCCCGGCCTTACGGCAACGCTGGCGGTGACGATCCTGACGGGTTTCTTCGGCAACAAAATCCCGCTCGACTATTCGCTCATCGCTTTGCTCGGGGCCTATGTCGGCGCGATTTACGGGGGGTCTTACCCGTCTATTCTACTGAACATTCCGGGCACAGCAGCCAGCGCGGCAACAGCCATGGATGGTTACCCTCTGGCCAAAGCGGGCAGAGGGGGCGAAGCACTTGGGCTGACCACGACGGCCAGTTTCATTGGCACAGTTATCGGAACCATCACGCTTTTGATTTTTGTCTGGGCGCTGCTTTTGGTTTCAAAGAACATCGCAAGCCCGGAGAAAGCCTTACTGGCCCTGTTCGGCATTCTGCTTTCTGGCACTTTGATGAGCGAAGACCTGGTGATTAAGGGATGGATCGCCGGTCTAATCGGGCTTGCGATGTCCATGGTCGGGCTCGACCCTCTTTTGTCTGAACCGCGCTATACTTTCGGCTGGTCTTACTTGATGAGCGGGTTTCAGGTCGTGCCAGTCCTGATGGGAGCCTTTGCCATTCCCCAAATTATCGACGGTTTGAGGCACGTTGAGGCCGGGAAAGTTCTGGCCCTGAAAGGCCGCATTCTTCCGAACCTTCGGTCTATTCGGCGCTACCTGCCGACCATTGGCCGGTCAGGCGTTATCGGGACAGGGGTAGGAGCACTTCCCGGAGTTGGCGAAGATGTCGCCGGTTGGGTCAGCTACGGTGTCGGTAAGACTGTCTCTGCCGAGGGCAACAAGTTTGGCAAAGGGTCATTGGAAGGCCTGCTGTGCTCCGAGACTGCAAATAACGCCTGTATTGGCGGAGCGCTAATCCCACTTTTGGTGTTGGGTATTCCCGGCTCACCACCTGCGGCCGCTTTGATGGGAGCTTTCAAAATCAACAACGTGATTCCCGGCCCGACGATTGATCCCGAGATCATTCTGCGCGTGGTTGCGATCCTGGTTCTGGCCTCGCTCACGATGTTCCTGATGGGGCTTTTCACCGCTCGGGTATTTATCAAAATCCTTGCCATCCCCCAGACCATCTTTTTGCCCGTCGTTATGGTTCTGACAACAATTGGATCTTTCAGCGTTGGCGGGGGCATCAATGATCTCTACCTGATGCTCGGCGTCGGTGCCGTTGCCTATTTCATGAACCTGATGAAGTACCCAATCGCGCCGTTGGTGATCGGGGTTATTCTGGGCAGCCTGTTTGACGAAACCTTCCGTCGGTCGCTGTTCTTGTCGGACGGGGATCTTTCGGTCTTTTTTTCACGACCTGGTGCGGCCATTCTGCTGGTGCTCAACATTGGTCTGATCCTCAGCCAACTGCCTGTCGCAAAGCGCGCTTTCTCACGTCTGAAAGGACTTTCTGTCTGATGTTTGTAGTCACTGTCACTTTCACTCTCAAACCCGGTAGGAGAAGCGCTTTCTTGCCGCTGATGGTAGAAAACGCTTCAACTTCTTTGCGTGGAGAACCCGGGTGCCAGCAGTTTGACGTTTGCCTCGGCGACGATCCCGAGACAGTTTTTCTCTATGAGGTTTATGATGACAGCATGGCGTTCTCTGCCCACCTAGAAAGCGCGCATTTTCAGTCCTTTGATACGGCAGTGGCTGATATGATCGCCACCAAGGTGGTTCACCAGTATTCCAAGGTTATTCGATGAACGATTGGGAAATCCACGCTGTGAAATACGCGGATCGCAACGCCCGGACGCGCGCTGATAGTTTCATTATCGATGATAATCATGACGCGCCTCATGCGATGGATTATTTCGTTTGGGTGCTCAAACGCGGCAACAAAGTCATTCTGGTCGATACCGGTTACGACTCCGATGAGGCCGCCGCTCGTGGCCGCCCAATCGCGATGGACCCTCGCGAAGCTTTGCGGCCTCTAGACATCGCGCCGGAAGCGGTGACTGAGGTCATCGTGACCCACCTTCATTATGACCATGCAGGGGGGCTGCACATGTTCCCGAATGCTAAGTTGCACATGCAATCGGCGGAAATGGCCTTCGCTACAGGTCCCTGCATGTGCCATGACCATCTGCGTGCACCTTTCACGGCTGACCATGTCTGCGAGGTCGTAAAGCGTCTCTATTCAGGCCAGGTCATATTCTACGACGGAGAAGCCGAGATTGCAGATGGGGTTACGGTACACTGCATCGGTGGGCATTCGCGCGGGTTGCAATGTGTTCGCGTAAGAACGGCAGCCGGGTGGATGGTGCTCGCCTCTGATGCCTCGCATTACTACGAGAATTTCATGGCGCGCAAAGCCTTTCCCATCGTCGTCGATTTGCAGGACATGATGGATGGTTTCGAGACACTCGAGAGGTTGGCTTCGCATCCTCGACTTATCGTGCCCGGCCATGATCCACTTGTGCGTGAGATTTTTCCCGTCGGTGCTGCACCGCACATCCATAGGCTGGATCCAGGGCCGATGCGGGACATTGAACTATGAAAATCGGTGTCATAGCGGACGACTTCACTGGTGCGAGTGATATTGCGAACACCTTGGCGAAGGGCGTTGAGCCGGAGGGTGGATTACGAACGGCACAGTTCCCAAGTATTCCAACGACCCCAGCCGACGATGAGATCGAAGCGGGTGTGATCTCACTCAAGAGCCGCACCGCACCGACTGAGGAAGCGGTAGCGGACAGCTTGCGGGCCCTGCGGTGGCTTAAGGATCAAGGATGCAAGCAGTTCATCTTCAAGTATTGCTCCACCTTTGATTCCACGATGGAGGGAAATATCGGTCCCGTTGCGGAAGCGTTGGCCAAAGAACTGGGCGCGCAAAAAGTGATTTTCTGCCCGACCTTTCCGACCACGGGTCGCACTGTTTATCACGGCCATCTTTTTGTGCTCGGCAAGCCGTTGAACGAGTCCGGGATGGAAAACCACCCACTTACTCCGATGACGGATGCCAACATCAGGCGATGGTTGCAGCATCAGACCGAAGAAGAAGTTGGGTTGGTGCCAGTTGACACCGTGAAGCAAGGATCGGAGGCGATTACTGCTGCTTTGCAGAACGCCGACGAACGCTTTGTGATCGGCGACGCGATTTCGGATGAAGATTTGTTGGCCTGGGGCGAAGCTCTAAAGGATGCCAAACTGATTACCGGAGGATCTGGGATAGCACTGGGGCTACCCAGAAACGTCCTGAGAGAGACTTCGTCCCAAAATACTGGCGATGCAATCTCTGGTATCGCAGGGTCTGCCGCGATACTTGCAGGATCATGTTCAGGTGCGACACGCGGGCAGATCGATGTTCATGCGGAATTCAATCCAACCTTCGCCATTGATGTTCCAGCCGTCATGTCCGGGGATGTGAACACGCAAACGCTTCTGGATTTCTTTGAAAAGCATTCAGGTGAGACCCCCCTCGCTTACTCATCAGGAAGCCCGGAAGAGGTGCGCGCGATCCAAAGTCAATTCGGTCAGGAAGCTGTGGCGGAAAAGCTGGACAATCTCTTTGCTGAAACTGCCCGAGAACTTGTCCAAACGGGCTATAAGCGCCTTGTCGTTGCCGGAGGGGAGACGTCGGGAGCTGTCGCCAAGGTCGTATCTGAGGCACTGGGGTCTCCTGCCATGTCAATTGGTCCAGAGATCGACCCGGGCGTACCTGTCCTGAGCGTCGGAAAAACTGAACCCATTGCGCTGGCTCTAAAATCTGGAAACTTTGGCGCTCCGGACTTTTTCGCGAAGGCGCTCAGAATGATGGAGGCAGGCAAATGAGTTCGGATGAATCGGCTTTGCGGCAGCAGATGTCAGAGCTATGCGCCTCGCTGTTTGTGCGTGGATTTTCCGTCGGCACTGCGGGCAATGTCTCGGCACATCTTGATGACGGGATCCTCATGACACCAACCAACTCCACCTTGGGGAATATCGATCCCGAGCGCATCGCCAAGATTGATTTGGATGGGCACCACGTCTCCGGCGACAAGCCGACCAAGGAGGTCTTTCTGCACCAAGCCTTCTATGAGACGCGGCCAGAAGCGGGCGCCGTGGTTCATCTGCATTCGACTTGTGCCACTGCTCTGTCCTGCCTGGAAGACACCGATCCCAATGACTGTATTCCACCGCTTACACCATACGTGGTCATGCGTGTAGGCACGGTCAAACTTGTTCCATACGTTAAGCCGGGTGATCCGAAGTCCGGTGATTTGATCCGCGAACTGGGTGGGAAATTTAGTGCGGTTCTGTTGGCCAATCACGGGCCTGTCGTTTCAGGGAAGGATCTGTTCTCAGCGGTCTGTGCAGCAGAAGAGCTGGAAGAAACAGCCAAGTTACTCTTGGCACTGCGAGGTATGCCAACCCGAATGCTGGATGTAGCTCAAGCCGCAGAACTCAAAGATACTTTCGGAAGGATGTAATTGGTCACCCTGGGGGTGTGTGCAAACTTTTGGGAAAATCGTGCAAAATTATGCGCAAACGTTGCACAAAGTTATGGGCGAGCACACTTGAATTTCATAAATGAAATCAATAGCAGAAGCGTAGCGTTATGCGCACCTCATAAGTTTGCGTTGTTCGCCAAAAGTTTTGCGCTGCGCATTTGGCTGCAAAAGCGAGGAATTCAATCAGTTTTGGCGTAATCGTTGCGTTTATGGCGCTTTACGGCGCTCAACCCCGCAAAGAGCCTCCCTGAGGAACCTTGGGTTCGGCCCATTAGCTTGGATTCTCGCGAAGGTCTGCGATGCGTTTGCAGCAGGCTTTGCAAAGTTCGATCTGCGATCCAGAGACGTCTTTTAGTTTCTGCGCTTGCAGCCCAGATAGCGGCCTTTGCAAATTTACAAGAACGGATCAAAGGAAATTGCCTTTCACCAAACAACGAACATGCGGAGGTGAGGGCAATGAACTTTACCAGCAGGTGGCTCACTTCAATATCGTCAAACAAGGCGCCAGGTTGCACGAGAAGGTCTCGTGTTGGAAATAACTCAATGGCTACAACACAGGTGCGTGACTGCCACTTCCAGCTTGCAGCTGCATTTGGCGGGATCTAATCGCCTTATTCGGCCGATTGTCACCAAGTGTCGTCAGAACCTTCCTGGATACAGACTCATCATGGTCTGCACGTCCAGTTCACTCGAAAACGCAGCGGGATCACTCCAGATCACGTCATTAATATAGTCGCGTTCCGCGTGAAGATCGTTGGCTGTAGGCTGCGGCTTACGGGTTTCGGGGCAGGCTCTTTTGGTCCAACCGAACAGTCCATCAAATACGGTCCAGATGCTGGGTGACATTGTATGGGAAGCCATCTCATGGTCCTTTCCGAGTTACTTGCGGTGTCGCAACAACAGTAACTTTTCACCTGTTTTTCTGGTATCCGGCACAAAATTGTGCTGTTCTACAAAAATGAAGAACGGGTTCCGAAATTGGTCGGATATTCGTGTGTTCCTCTCTGTCTTCAGAGAAGGGTCGACGCTTGCGGCCTCTAGAAAGCTAAAGGTCTCCCAACCAACGGTTGCCCGACGCATTGATGTTCTCGAAAGAGAAACAGGCTTAATGCTTTTTGAGCGCGGTACGCACGGGTTCAAACCAACCCCAGAAGCCCTTCGCCTCGTTCCTCTCGCCGAAGCAATCGAGGCTTCAGTCCTTGAATTTGCCGATTGCGCGAAAGTTTTGACGTCGACACAACCCATCCGTATCACCGCTTATTCGGCAAATTTCTCCGCACGCATGATCAAAATCGTAAACGAGTTTTCCGCCGACAATCAGGATGTCGCATTCGAGTTTTTATCCAGCGTTCGAGCGCTGGACCTGACGGCCGGAGAGGCCGACATTGCTTTGCGCCTTGCAAGAACCGATCCTGATCCCGATCTTATCTGCCGGAAAATCAGCACGGCTCGCTGGTCTTTGTTCGGCGGTAGAAATTACGCGGACAAGTTTGGCTTACCGAGGTCAACGAATGATCTGGCCGGGCATCAGTTTGTTACCTTTCAGCGGGACGATGTACCGAATGTATTCCACGAATGGTTGACCAATCACGTAGAGCTGGACCAGATCGTCATGTCTTTCACTGAACTGGAACTAATGCATGCGGCGATCAGGTCAGGGCAAGGCCTTGGGATCAGCAATGTCAAGCTGGTTGAAACAGACACGTCTTTTATCCGATGTTTCGACGAAATCCCCGAACTTGCGGTGCCGCACCTAATGCTCATTTCGCCAGAAGCTTATCGTCGGCCAGAGGTTAGAGCCTTCGTCAAGTTCTTCGCACCTCGCTATGCGGCAATCTACAAGTAATGGTTAAGGCATAAGGGCTGCGGGTACGCTCTTTTGCATGTACGCCACGACCGCAATTGCGAATAGAAGCCTTATGTAGCAAGCCCAAGGATACACTTGAAGATGACAATAGGAGTTCAAATTGATCGCCGCGCCCAAGTCGCTGCAAACTGCCTTAACTCCGATATGCCATCACGTGGTGCATAACCAGGTTAAGAACTTCAACATCGTTCTGGTTAAATGTCAGGTATCGGAATTTGACCGTTCCCCGGTCTGGCTTCGAACGTGATGGTGTAATCGCCTCAACCGTGACGCGCACGCTGATCGTGTCGCCTGAATACACCGGGGCCAGCCACCGTACCTCGTCCATACCATGTCCACCCAGGTTGGTGCCGGTAAGTACACCAGTGTCGCGGAACAACCTGAAAGTAAGCGCTATTGTCTGAAATCCACTGGCTATGAGACCGCCAAAACTCGACTCTGTGGCAGCCACTTTGTTAACGTGGAAGGGCTGCGGGTCATGAACCAGTGCGAAGTCAATAATCGCTCCCTCGGTCAGCGTAACACCTCCGGTTTCGAAGGTTTCGCCAACCGACAAGTCGTCGATGTATTTTCCGCTGGCCATGGCAAAAGTATAGTTTGATGCAGACTCAAGCGTCAACTCGGAGCCACGCTGGGCCGCCACTAATGCCGCATTGTCACTTGACCATGGTAAAGATCGCAATGGAGAACTGAGTCAGTGGTCGCTGACCTATGCCGCGGCGACAAAGAGGTGCGCTTCTTGCGGTACGTGCAATACGCCTTCTTTGTCATATCTAGACAAAGCGTCTGCAACCTCTTCCACGACCTTGTTGGTGACGTCAGCACCTGCATCCCTAAGATCGGTTTCGATTGGCAGCGCCATGATTTGCGCGCGAAGATTAATAAATCTTCGCTCAAGTACCAATGGCTCGTGACGAGCTATCTTGAAGCCTGCGTCAACCAACAAGTTCGAAATGAGGTCCCCATCTCGAAACGAAAAAGGCGCTCTGGCTTTTACTGCGGCATCTGTTCCAACATGCCGTTCGAGAGCTTTTGCAAGCGCTCCATTGAAGGGCGACACTGCGCGCCAACATGTCAAAAATAGCTGACCGTCATTGCGTAAGATCCTATGAACTTCCTGCAAAGCGGTGGATTTGTCGGGGAAGAACTGAAGCCCCTGTTGTATGAAGGCATAGTCAAACGTAGCATTTTCGAAAGGTAACTCGGTTACATCTGCTGCATACCACTCGAGCACATGACGACAATCCGGCTGATTGGACTGCGCGACTTCAATCATAGTTTCGTTCAGATCTACGCCAACAACCCGGCCTTTGCCCGTCAGTTTCCTTGCAATCTCTCGCGTCAAAGCCCCGGTGCCGCATGCGATGTCGATAACACAAGTGCCGCTTCGAAGCTGAACCTTCTGCATTGTTGCTTCAGCCAATGGGCCGAACATCGCAGGCACACTATGGTTATTGTACTTCTGCGCAGCCTCTTTGGTCAGCCGGAAATTGTCCGTCATCAAAATATCCTCCTAGCAACGCGTCAATAATTGGACCACCCAAAGTGACCCAAAATCGTAATCTCACGAGGTTTCAACCGGAAGGCTCTCATCGGCGCTCCACTCAGCCCATGAACCATCGTACAGGCGGGACTTTTCGAACCCCATTTGGCGCAACGCAAGGAGCCCACAAGAAGCAGCTATGCCACGGCCGCAATAGGCGATGACCTCATCGTCAGTTTGAATTCCCTTGTCCTGATAGTGCTTGAGGAGCTTGGAATGATCCGCCAACTTGAATGAACCACGTTCCTTTAGTTTAGCTGCACGTTCGGCAATGGGTATGTGTGCCAAATCCGGATCGATGTTCGATATCGCCGGTATGTTGACGGCACTGGGAATATGTCCCGAGCGACCTCCCCATGTGTGAACTCCGTCGCCTCGGAAGAGGTTGTTTGGTAGAAAGTCCACAATTCTGACTCCGGGCTTACCCATCGCATCCAAGACATCAGCTTTGCGGGCAATCCAATTGCTCTGCACTGTTGGTTCAAAGTCACCATGCTCAACGGTTAGATCGCCAGTTTCAGTGGGTCGACCTTCGAGTTTCCATTGCTGCAAGCCGCCGTCCAAGACCTGCACGTTTTTATGGCCATAGTGCGAGAGTGCCCACCAAAGACGCGCAGACGCCAATGGAAGCCCGGAGTCATCGTAGACCACGACATGACTGTCGTCGGAAACACCCAACTCACGCATCCTTTCCCCGAAGTCCTCTGGGCCGAGCATCATGTCGGGAGTGTTCTGAGTGCTGTCTGCAAGCTCCGTCGACATGCCAACATACACGGCGCCAGGAATGTGCTCGGCCTGGAACTCGCTCCTATCGTCATAGGCTACGCCCTTGCCGTTTTCCTCCCTAAACTTCCAGCGAACATCAATGATGCGTAGTTTCGGGTTAGTCAGGTTATCTGCCAACCAAGCCGTATCAATGAGCGGGCGAGTTTGGGTTGTCATACCTACTTTCTCCTCTAACCGGACGCGGGGCGAGCCGTACGGAATAATCCCCAAAATTGCTTTCGGAGTCCAATTTTGGAAAATCGGGATTTGATAAAGTAAATATGATTTAAACGGCATGTTGATGATTTCATGAGACTTCTGAAAGAAACGGATGCTGAAATCATGGCGCCTCGTAACGTCGATTTCCTTTGACTCGTTTATGGGTAGGCATGCTCATATAGCTCACTGACGGACAGGTTTGGTACAGAAAGTGGAAGGTTTGGATGCTTGAAGATCGGTACGGAAGCCCGCTAACGACCACATCACAAACTGCGCGAGACGCCTACGTTGAAGGCATCGACCGATTTCTGGGTGCTTTTGATGATGTTGAAGAAGCTTACCGTTCTGCAATGCAGGCAGATGATAGCTTTGCCATGCCCCATGTCGGGCTTGCGCGCTACCTTGTTACTGTCGGGCGTGCACAAGATGCAAAGCGTGAAATAGCCGTCGCAAAGGAACTGTCGCATGGCGTCAGCCCGCGCGAAGCCGCGCAGATCGACATTATCAGCGATCTCATTGAGGGGCGTGCACCGCAGGCCTACAGGCGCATCCGAGATCACGTCACAGACCATCCGCGAGATATTTTGCTTGCTCAGACATGTACCAGCGTATTTGGCTTAATAGGGTTTTCAGGTCAGGCTGGACGCGAGGCGGAGCAGCTTGCGTACACAACCATGTTGAAGCCGCACTATGGCGACGACTGGTGGTTTCTCTGCCAGCATGCATTTGCCCAGATGGAGGCCGGACAGATCGGCCCGGCCGCGGAAAACATCGAGCGCGCGCTTGAGTTGAAGCCAGACAGCGCACACAGTGCACATGTCAGGGCCCATCTCTACTATGAGAACGGGGAGACGGACGCTGGCTACGCTTATCTGCGCGAATTCTGGCAAGACTATCCCTTCACGGCGTATCTGCACTGCCATCTCAGTTGGCACGTCGCTCTGTGGGCGCTTGAGAGCGGCGATGTGGCAGGTATGTGGAAGCTGTTCGATGATTATGTTTCCCCCGACCGACCTCCTGCGCCGCCACTTAACGTTTTGACTGATAGTGTGGCAATAGTTCACCGCGCCTTTTTGGCTGGCGAGCAAATTCCTCAGGAGCGTTGGCAACAACTCAGCGACTATGCTGTTCAGTTCTTTCCTTCACCTGGCTTGGCTTTTGCGGATGTTCACGCTGCTCTTGCGCATGCGATGGCTGGAAACAGAGAGCGTCTGGAAGCAACCATTGAAGGCGCAAAGGGACCCGCAGGCCCCACCGTTGCTTTGGTAGCAGGCGCATTCCGTGCGTTGGCGGATGGAAATGCGGACGAAGCGATTGAGAAATTCGTAAGTGTCATGTCTGAGCACGAACGCCTTGGTGGTAGCCGGGCGCAACGCGACATTTTTGAGTTTTCATTGGCGCATGCGCTGGCAATATCGGGACAATCGAATGAAGCTCGACGTATCCTCAACATGCATCGACCGCATACCTCTCACGACCATGCAGTTGCCACGCTAGAAGGGTAGCGTGCCCGTGTATTTGACGCCCGCAATGTGCGCTAGTTACATGTTTTCAACGCCACTTAAAACGGAAGCTGTCGCACGACGCTGCTAGGCCCCAAAAGTGTTAGTTGGCGGAAAAGTCCAATCTGACTGCTGACATCATGGATATTGCCCATGGGGTACTTAAGAACCGTTTTTTGACTTCATCTAACACATCAGCCAATGGCGTCGGTTCTACAGGAAAAGTGGTCAGAAATCTTGTACGCACCCCTTCCGGTATTTCAGACCAAACGGGACGATCTCGAACGTCTCGTGTATGGTCAATAGCGACATCCACAATCTGATGTGCTTGCTCACGCGTGTTCTCCCATTTTGGTGGGTCAAACTCTCAAACAATGACCTTTCCGACATAAATCAATTCCTCCCAAAAGCACTTTTGGCACGAGTTCTCGACAGGGCGTCCAAAGACCATGCTTAGTGAGGGCTGCATTTGCAATCCAATAGCCTCGTAAGAGGCACGGAGTGAGACTGGAAGCGGAAACGGTCATACATATGATCAGTTGTAGCGGCGGCTTCGCCCGCAACACGGAAATCACCACGCTTGGATGTGAAGCTCCGGTTTGGAACTAACCCGGACATTGCAGACTTACGAGAACGGCTCAAATGAAATTGCCTTTCACCAATCGACGAACATCCTGCGGTGTCGTCAGGCAAACCTGCTGTTTGCAGGCTTCCAGCAGAATCTCTGTGCGGAACCCGGAATTGCTTTAAGGTTGCGTAAACACCGTTGGTTCCTCACGGGAGACGAGGATTTCCAAAGCAAGATTGAAAGAGAATTGAATGAAACGCCTGTTTCCATCTCTGCCGGAGAACGCGACACTGGGAAGTGTCTATCAAGCCTTTCCAGACAAACTTTCTCCACTTTGTGTGTACGAAAGCCTTGTGATGAGGGGCGAGAGCGACCTCTCGGTTGCTGAACGTGAACACATTGCGGCCTATGTCTCGGGATTGAATGCTTGTGCGTATTGCCATGGGGCGCACATCGTTTTCGCCAAAGCCTACGGTATTGAAGTCGAGACAATCGACGCACTGATGGAAGACCGCGATACGGCGCCCGTCGAGGATCACCTCAAACCGTTGCTGGCATACATTGAAAAGCTCACTGTCTCGCCATCCCGAATGACAGAAGCCGACGCTAGAGCAGTCTACGCGGCAGGCTGGTCGGAGAGTGCGCTGTTCGATGCTATCCAAGTTTGCGGTGTCTTTAATCTCGTGAACCGCTTCATAGAAGGAACAGGTGTCCAAAGCGCTGGCACCGACCCAAGAGAAGCGGACGAAGCCACTTTAAACCGATGCCGCAGTGACAGCTTCTATACCGATTTCGGACGAGAGAACGGCCTCGACATCCCTTGAATTGATGTTGTTCTAACGTTCGAAACGCCACGAAAAGCTGGTCCGATAGAGCGGCAGATGCATCCTTCGCTCTCGGGGTTAAATCATTCGTCGGATCAAGTCGGCGCAGTGAATTTTTGTTGGTGGATCCATGTTCAAGCCTAAACGATCCATCCTGCTTTTCGTAGATAACTCAATTTCTGATAAGGTTTTGGGGGCATGTGGGCTTTGTAAGGGTGGAGAGTTGCTTAAATTTGACGCTGAAACGACGAAATTACTTGAAATCGCCTATCAAGGCGCAGAACTGACGCGGCGAAGACAGGCTTCATTTGATGCGCTGTGCCCGGCTCCTGGTGAAACTATTTTGGACATCGGTTGTGGCAACGGGATGTTAACAGTTGAGTTGGCCCGGGCAGTTGGCTCGGATGGCTATATCATCGGGATCGACCCAAGCGCTGACATGACGGCAGCTGCTAGAGAACGGGGCAGCGACTACGCAAACGTGGAGTTTCGTGCTGGTGCCGCAAATAGCTTGCCCATTGAGGATGAGAGTGCTGACAAGGCCGTCTCGGTACAGGTCTTTGAGTACATCGAAGACGTAGACGGTGCGTTGGCTGACACGCTGCGGTGCGTCAAACCCGGCGGGCGGCTTGTAATCAGCGATCTACACTTTGGCAGCTTGATCTGGTTCAGCGATGAGCCCGACAGAATGCAAAAGATGCTGACATCCTGGAACCAGCACTTTGTGAGTGGTTCCGTCCCGGAAAGACTGCCTGCACTGATAAAGGCTCGCGGTGACCATGTGGAAGATGTTTTGTCGTTCACAATGACGGATCACCAATTGAAGCCTGATGGCCTCGCAATCATGATGATGCACCTTATCCAGCAATACGCTGTTGCAAATGACCATGTTGATCCCACTGTTGCGCAATCGTGGTTCGACGAGCAACACAGCCTTGCAAAAGTTGGGCGCTTCTTCTTTTCGATGACCCAATTTATCGTCGTGGTGCGCAAAAAGGGTTGATGGTTCTACAATACTACCACTTTGACCTTGGCCGTATACGTAACCCGTATCATCTCATCGCTTATGCGAGATTGGACGCCCCCATCTTTGACTTGGACAAAAATAGATGACCTCTAAAACCCTTGATACTAAAGTCGTGGGGAAACCACTGTGTTCTATGTTCCAGAAACAACCCAACGCGGCTTGAGCCGAACGGCCCTCGGCGTCTGTGCCTTTTGCGCGATGGTGAATAGAAATCCGGCCTATCGCGATGTCTTTTACGATCCTTTTGCGGAGCGGCTTTTTGCCGAGGGGGCGGTCCATGGTCAGCGCATTCTAGACGGATTGACCGACTGGCCATCCGTGCTCACTTTCGCAGACGAAAAGGGTATAGCTCGACGACTTATAGCCTCCGTTTTGTGGCGCAAGACTTTCATGCAGAGCCGGGCCGAACAAGCTATGGCCGACGGTGCTCAACAAATCGTGGTCCTTGGTTCCGGACTTGACACAATTGGCCTGCGCTTGTTCGGCAGCTATAGCCAAGTCCCTGTGTTTGAAGTTGATCGGCCTGAAACGATAGACGCTAAACGCATGCTGATTTCTCAAAACTTCGGTGTTCCGCCGAATATCCGCTATACCGCAGTTGATTTTGCACGTGAGACGACACTGAAAAAACTTTTGGAACTCGGCTATGACCACAACGCCGGAACCGTATTTATCGCGGAAGTCTCACTGGAGTATGTCCCGCCTGCTGAGGTCGCTGAAGTCTATCAGATGGTGAGATCCAACCGGTCGCGTGCGACCCGGTTTCTGACAAGTTTTGCGTTTGCCGCAAGTGTTTCCCAGTCGATGGGCGAAAGCGACGACATCGGAAATGCTGTTGCGGGTGCGGGAGAACCGTTCCTGTTCAATGTGGCCCCCGAAGAGGTATCCGACTTTGCTACTGAGCAGGGCTTTTCTGTGCTCGAACACCTTTATGGTAGCGCGCGCATCGGAGACTACGTGAAAGCGCTGGGGCTCAGCATTGATGCATTGGACTTTCCCATTGAACAGCTCGACGCCTCTTCGTTTTCTCTCTGCCAATTAAAACCACATTGAGTTCTTTGATACAGCACAGTTTGAAGGTTGTTTAGTAAAGTGGCGTTCAGCTTTTTCATTTCCTCACGTATCGCGAACTATGGGCACAGCGGGCATTCGAAACGATGCGAAGAACGGCAACAATGCCCGCATATCGCAGGTCACCACGCTTGGACTAAAAGGTCTACTTTGGGCTTCGGGTGGCCAATTTTGACTACCGCAGAGAACGGCAGCACGGAGCCCCAAGTGGACCTGCGGGCTTCGCCAAAGCTATCGCAATTTAGAGGCGCAAGTGTATGTTGTCAGCGGGCGCTTTAAGTGGCTTACTTCTGTCAGCCCCAGTTCAGATTGGTTTCTTTGCGGCGGCGGTCTCGGGTCCAAAGATGTTTTTTATCTCGACCACCAAGTCGGCGGAAAACCCTCCATTCTTAGCGTGACTATAGATTGCCTCGGCATTGTCGGCTTCATGGGCGTGTCCGTCGTCAGGGATTTTGGGACAGATGGCCGCCTGAGCTAAGAGAGGATCTGGCGCATCTGTTTAGTTTGATTATGCGGCGGATTTGCGGTGGAGCAAGCGCCGGGTTTCGATTGTCTTCCGTTTGATCCTTTCTCGTTGTTTCAAAATGGTGTGGCCGCGCTCGAAGTAGACATCGGCCGGGGTGAGGTTTTGCAGGCTCTCGTGATAGCGCCGGTGGTTATAGTGATCGACGAAAGCATCGATCTGCTGCCTGAGATCACCGGGCAGGTAGTAGTTTTCCAGCAAGATGCGGTTCTTCAAGGTCTGGTGCCAGCGCTCGATCTTTCCCTGAGTTTGCGGATGGTATGGTGCCCCTCAGACATGATCCATTTCCTGATCTTCCAGCCATTCAGCAAGTTCACCAGAGATATAACTGGATCCGTTATCACTGAGCAGCCGTGGCTTGTGGAAGACGGTCGCCTGGGCACAGCCCGAAGCCTGCAAAGCCAGGTCCAGCGTATCGGTGACATCACCGGCCTTCATCGTCGTGCAGAGCTTCCAGGCGATGATGTAGCGGCTGTAATCATCGAGGATGGTCGATAGATAGAACCAGCCCCAGCCGATGACCTTCAGGTAAGTGAAGTCGGTCTGCCAGAGTTGGTTCGGCCGAGTAGTTTTGTCCCGGAACTCGTCGGCCGCCGATAGAACACATAGGCCGGGCTGGTGATCAGGTCGTAAGACTTGAGGATGCGATAGACCGAAGCCTCTGACACAAAGTACTTTTCTGTGTCGGAGAAGCGAACAGCCAACTCACGCGGGGAAAGCTCACTTTCCTTCAAGGCCAGATCCTTGATCTTCTCGCGCACTGGCGCGGGAATGCGGTTCCAGACCCGTGATGGCTTGGGACTACGATCCTCAAGTGCCTCAGGACCACCCGACAGATACCGGTCGTACCAGCGATAGAAGGTTGACTTCGGGATGCTCAGCTTTTCCAAAGTGCGCTTGGTCGGGAGATGCGAACCTTCGACGAGGCGGATGATCTCCAGTTTTTCGGATGCGGTATACCTCATTCGTCGTCGCCCCCATCCGCGATCATGCTTTTTTTGAGCAGGCGCAGTTCCAGGGCCTGTTCTGCCACAACTTCTTTCAGATCGCGGGCCACACGGCGCAGGCCTTTGACCTCGGTCGATGTCGCAGCACGTGCCGTGTCGCCTGCCAGACGTTTCTTGCCGGCTTCCAGAAAATCCTTGGACCAGCTGTAGTACAGACTCTGGGCGATGCCCTCTCGACGGCACAGCTCCGCAATGCTGTCCTCGCCCTTCAGACCGTCCAGCACGATCCTGATCTTCTCTTCAGCTGTATATTGCTTGCGCGTCGCGCGGCGGATGTCTTTGACAACTTTATCGCCGTGGCTCTGCTTGGTTCCGGTCATGCGCTACATTTGATCCACTGGATCAAATGCTTAACGCTTTGACCTATCTCATCTGCACTCCTTGGCGTTTACGATGAGCCAGAAACCCTCTCTTATCAAATCGACCTAAACTGTCCCATTGGTGCTGACGTCAGACAAGCCAATAAAGGTCGCTCATGTCATCACTCCGTTTTTGGAGCCGTGAATCACGCCGCGCAGCGAAAATCTATGCATCCTGATCCTAAGAGCATTGGTGTAGTCCGCCTTGGACTTAGAGCGGTTATTCGTTGTTTCTTGGTAATGTCGGCACCTGCCCAACGCAGCCCAGTGCAGTGTTCTTTAGCGTACTCAAATGCTGATCAGAACTTCACGGAACATAACGTTCCGGCTTCGGAGACTGAATACTCTCCAAATACTCAGCAACTTCGATAAGTCTGGAAGGAATACGCGTAACCAAACCATTCCCCGTATCGAATTCGACAGTAGGGCCGTCATTCAACTTAGTGATTATGGGCACGTCATCGCGAGGTTCTTGAACTTTCAAATAACCGTCCAAGATCGACATGACCTCCAACATGGGCCACACGCCCCCCCTGCGTTCGGAAATCTTTGTTAAATCAGCAGGCTGTGTTTTCAATTCATTGGCGTCAGACCCTTTTCCTGTTGCATCGAATCCGTGACATCTGGCGCAATGCTCAACAAAGAGGTCTTTGCCAAGATCCGAAAACTTATCGGCCGTAGATACCGTTGCAACCGAAGAAATGCCAATGCTTGCAACGATCAAAAAGTGCCTCATAAGCCGGAGGTCCTTTGCTAAACGAAAGTTCACTACAACAAAATGGACCGACATCTTCCCCCGGTCAACGTCGGTCCTTTAGCACATAACGTTCGCTACCCGCTTCGAGCCGCAAGCAGCCAGTGATGCTCACCTCAGAGAACGGCAGCACCGAGCCCAGTACCACCGCCTTGGTGATTTTGCGAGCACGGTAGATACGGTGCGCGTCTTTCTACTCCTTGTGATCGCGATTGCGCCCAGCACTAAGGCACATGCAAAAGCCTGAGAAAAGGAGATGGCTTCGCCAAAGGCAAGACATCCCACTGCAAACATCGTGGGTAATTCGATGCTTCCGACGACCGCAGTTTGGGAAGCCCCAATAACAGGTGAGCATATCGTGTAGATAAGCTGGGGCACGAAAGCGGTCACCAGACCAATACCAACAATGAAAAGCCAATCGGATTGTTCCCTTGGGAGAAGTTCTCCAACCTCAGCACCAAGGATGAGCGGTGCGAGGCCCAGTACAGACCCGAGAGAAACTGACGCGATACGTGCCAACGGCGTAATCCGTGACAACCTGTGGACCAGGACGCAAATTCCGAAGCCAAACCCAAATGGGGCGGCAAGGGATAGCAGCAGTTTTGGTAGGTGTTCCGCAGCCAATGACGCAGGCGAGCCAGCAATAACGGCTGCCACCACAATCAGACCAGCGGCCAACATGGCGCGTCGCGTGGGTGCATCGCCAAACACAGCCCAAGCAATAACTAAGGTGAACACCGGATAGGTCATGTAGAGCACACCTACTGTCGATGCGGGCAGCGTCTCCAGCGCCGTTACATATCCGATCCAGCCAAGCCCCATTACGGCTCCGGCGGAGAGACCCCAAATGATCTCTCGCCATTCTTTTCGATGCACAATGAGAACAGGAAGCAGAAGAAGAGCCGCAACAATGTATCGGTAGAATGCGACCGCATAGGGTGCAACGCCCTGATCGGTCAGGCTGCGGCTGAAGTAGGGAACCAGCCCGAAACAGATTGAAGCAAAAAGAACACCAATAACCGCAAATGCGTAAGGTATGGGCGTTCGATTTCGCGCAGATGTCGTGGCCATAACCTGGAGCTATCACGCATTTGCATCTTCGTCTTTAGAGATTCTACGAATGACTGCTTTGTCCGCATTGCAATCATTGAGCGGAATTGAGCGAACGTCTGCCTTGAGCCCAAAGCGAACAAACTTTGGTGCTCAGTCTATTGCTCCGATCCAAACTCTTGAAAAACAATCTGTGGATAGGCCAATCTCAGCTGCAAGGATAATCCGAAGCGCCATTTATGGAACCCTGAATGCGGCTAATCAGAATATGTTTGATTTTGGTGGCGATGATGGCCGTGGCCATAGCCGGGTTAAAGTGGACCTTTCCACTTCCTGATGAAAATTTTTCTGAGCCAACGTTTAAGCAAGATGCCGATTGGGACGGGCCACTTGGTGCAACAATTAAAAATGCACTTGAACGTAACCCTGGGCTCGACGGTGTAAGGCCTTTGGGCAATGGACGCGCAGCTTTTGCGGCCCGAGCGATCCTCGCGAGAGAAGCAACATCCTCAATCGATGCTCAGTACTACATCTGGCAAGATGACGTTACCGGCCTGATGCTTCTGGAAGAGCTTAGGGCAGCAGCAGAACGCGGCGTGCGCGTCAGATTGCTGGTCGACGATAACGGCATTTCCGGGTTGGATGGTTTTCTTGCCGAACTGGACGCCTTGCCACATGCAAATGTACGCATTTTCAATCCGTTCACTTTGAGGAACCCAAAACTTCTGTCCTATGCATTTGACTTTGGTCGCCTGAACCGGCGGATGCACAACAAGTCAATGACTGTTGACGGGGTCGCCACGATAGTTGGGGGACGCAACATTGGTGACATCTATTTCGATTACGGGGCGGGAACGCACTACCTAGATGTAGACGCGATAGCCATCGGCCCGATTGTGGATGAGGTATCGCAATCCTTCGACGCATATTGGAACAGTGCCTCCTCGTACGACGCCGAGCTCTTTTTGGCACCTCATGTGGAGCAAAGTCTGAAAGCAAAGGCAGACGCCGCGCGCCAGACTGCGGTTGGCGCAGGTTATCAAAGGGCAATTCAGGATAATGAACTGGCCGACCGGATAGCGGCACATGATCTGAAGTTCGAGTGGAGCGAAGTCACGCTTTTTGTCGACGACCCGTCAAAAGGGTTGGGCGAAGTCGAAAGAGAAGACCTGATTGTCGAACAACTTATCGAGTTCGCCAAAACCTCTCAAATCTCATTGGACTTGGTCTCTGCGTATTTCATTCCGGGGGAACGAGGGGCGGAGGTTCTGGAAGGGTTGGCAAAGTCCGGAGTGAAGGTCCGCGTCTTAACCAATTCACTGGATGCCACGGATGTAATGCCCGTTCATGCGGCCTATATGCGTTACAGGGAAGACTTGCTCAACAGTGGTGTAGAACTACTTGAGCTTCGAGCTTTGCGGCGTGAGCATCGCGAGCGCAGCCTGCCCGAGATGCTGGCTGGATCGGCGTCCGGGCTACACGCAAAAGTCTTTGGATCGGATGGAGAACGGATCTTTATAGGCTCTTACAACCTCGACCCCAGGTCCGCGCGGCTGAATACAGAAATGGGTCTTATGATCGAAAGCCCAACTATAACTAAGGCGCTTGCGGAGCAATTGAACCGGCCTGAGTTTTCTTATCGCGTCGAACTTAACGACAGCGGCGAGATGATCTGGCTGCAAGTAGAGCAGGATGGGACAGTCACCATTCATACCGCGGATCCAGAAACCAACAATTTACAGCGTGCCCTGACGGCCGTGGTCAGGTGGCTGCCGGTCGAATGGATGCTCTAGTCACCAAACGACCGACAATCCATTGACCTGCGGCCAGAGATGCCAGTGCTTGATCCGACTTACAGAGAAGTCACAATGGCCCTAGCGTAGGCTTCCATGTCGATACTGGCACCTCCGGTTGCGTACCAAACCATGACGGCATCTTTTCCTGGCGAGACATAAATTCCTTGGCCATTCATCCCACTTTTGTAGAAATCGCCATCGGCAAAAACGGCATCCCATTGGTATGCGTTTGCCATCGGTTGTTCACGGAATGCGTCAGAAAGGTGTGGGCCAAGTGTTCCCTTCATGTAGTTTTCGGCGACACCCGCTGTTTGGATCGTGTCGTTCATCTTTTCAGATACAACGCGGTCTGACGCTGTCTTGTCCCAGCTTGGCGTGTAGAGCAGACCAATCTTTGCCATGTCGATCAATCGGCTGCTGATCAGGCCGTGTATTATGCCGTTTCCTTGAGGTGACAACGCCAGGGTGGCATCGCCAGTCATTCCAGCTTTGCTCCAGACCCGCTCCGTGATCGCTTCACCAAGTCGCTGGTTCGTAACGGCTTCAATGACAAGACCAAGCATTTGTGTGTTTGCAGAGGAGTATTCGAAAGCCTCAGCCGGTTCCCGCAGTTTGGGTATAGCAAACAGGGCGTCGTTATGAGTTTGCAGAACGCCTTCTTCGTTCGGAACACCAACCTCAGCCCTGACAAAGCGCCCATATGGTGTATCGCCTCTGCGTGAGAGGGGGTTCTCTTCCAGATCTAAACCAGACTGCATGTTCAGGACGTCGATGACCTTTATGTTCTCCCAAGCTGTTCCCTTGGTGCCATCTACAAAATCGCCAACAGTTTTCTGAACGTCGATTTTACCCTCATCTTCCAATTGACCGATCAGCAAGCTCGAGAGAATCTTTGCATTGGACATCCAAACGTGGTTGTCCGTCCGGCGCATTCCTGGGTAGGCCTCGTAAGCTATTTCGCCGTTGTGAAGAACCATAACGCCCTGCACTGTGGAATCGTCGGCATTAATCATCTCGTCGAGCGAGACAGCATTGCCGTCAGCGCCCGGGACGCTCGTCGTGCCTATGGCATCGTTAAGGTTTGTCGCAAGCATCGCGACGGCCCCATCGCGGCGAATAACCGAACTCGGCAGGAACTCGGCGAGGTTCATGTATGAAAACGCCCCGGCTTCGGTGATGTCGAGAAACTTCTGCAAATTCCATTCAGAACTCAGGTCGTAGGCTTGCTCGGCTGTGTAACCATTTCGCAGATTACGGATGGAAAAGTCTTCTCGCGGCGTCGCGTATGGGTCGTCTTCAGCATGTGCAGGAGATGTTCCAAGGCTTTGCATAATCAAACCTCCAATAAGCGCAAAAACTGGAAAATTGGACTTTGAAAGTAATGAAGTGTTTGGCATGGCAGTATCGCTCCAAATGAGTTGCAACTGAAGTACGGCCGCGGACGGCTTATCAAAATCTGATTTTCAAAGAACTGAACACCGTAGTTTTGCCCGGCAAAGCATAGTCCGATTTATCGGGAATTCGACAATTAATGCCGTTCTCCGTTGCCTGGTGAAATATACACTTTGTTCGCATTACAGTCATTCTGTGAATTTGGGCGAACGTCTGCCACGAGACTACAGCGGGCAACGTAAGTCGCCTTCAAGTTTATGTTGCTCAGTCAGTATTGAGTGATTGACGGCTTAGGTTGACACATCACAGACCGGCCTGCTCTGATCGAAGCAATTTATTCATGTCCGTAATCCCATTCGGAGGCATCAATGAAGTTCTTTAAGTCTCTCACAGTATTCGTTTTCGCATTCATGCCGCTTCATAGCGCTGCACAGTCCCCCTCATTGCAAGACGCCTTCGACCGTTTTCCTGAGTTTCCCGGCACAACTGTCTACGTCGGTGGAGAAGTTCTCACAATGAACCCGGACGCCCCGTTGGCCGAGGCAGTGGCTGTCAGAAACGGTCGAATTACTGACGTCGGAACCCTGGAGGAAATCGAGGGCCGCCTACCTGAAGGTAGCTATGCAATTGAGCGCAGTTTTGAAGACAAAGTCATTGTGCCTGGGTTCATTGAACAGCATTTACACCCGCTTCTGGGCGCGCTTGCGATGATGTCGGATGCCATCATTTCCATTGAGGACTGGCAATCGCCGGCCGGATTTGCGCCTCTTGCCAATAGCGAAGAGGAATTTCGCGCGCGCCTGTCCGAGGTAATCAACACATATGATCCCAGCAGCGGGCGGCCGTTGATGGTCTGGGGGTATCATGCGTCATGGCATGGCGACATGAGTCGCGCGATTTTGGACGAACTAGCCCCCGACATTCCGCTGGCTGTATGGCAACGCTCCACCCACGAGATGTACTTCAACTCCGTGGCCCTCGAACAACTGGAAATCACCGAAGAATACATTGCCAGCTGGTCGAGCGAGTTGGCTAGGTCTCAAGCCAACCTTGAACAAGGCCTCTTCCTTGAAGCCGCATTCTGGGAGCATGTGTTCTTTGAGAAGTTTGCTCCGGCCTATGCGTCTATCGACAGGGTCATGGAGGCGCTGGAGTTCACAGAGGACTATTATCATCGCAGCGGGATCACGACCCTTGCAGAGCCTGCTGGCCCTGTGGATCAGAACGCCCAAGCACTCGTAGCAGAAGCGTTCGGGCCAGACGACACACCTTTCAACTTTTACTTTATTCCGGACGGTCGGACGCTTGGCGGTTTGTTTCTGAACACAGAGGGCCCCGAAAAAGTACTAGCCGAAACCGAAGCCATGCTGGCGTGGAGCGAAGGCCGAACCCAGTTCCTACCTAAGCAGGTCAAGCTGCTGTTGGATGGAGCGATCTTCAGTGAATTAATGATCATGCGCGACGGCTACCTGGACGGGCATGAAGGTCAATGGATTATGACGCCCGATTTCTTCAAACAGGTTTTCGACCTTTATTGGGACGCAGGCTTTCAGGTCCATGTTCACAATCTGGGAGACGGCGGCCTAGACATTCTTCTGGATGCCCTCGAAGCAGCCATGCAGCGCAATCCGCGATATGACCATCGCACCGTCGTCGTGCACTTTGGCTACGCTCAACCTGATCAGATCGCACGCATTAAACGTCTTGGCGCGATTGTCAGCGGCAATTCCGTTTATACGCCGACGCTCGCAGATCGCTATGCCGCAGGCAGCGTCGGTAGCGAGCGTACAGAGCGCATGGTGCCTTTAGGCGATGCCATTCGAGCAGGTATCCCCTTCTCGATGCACTCGGACATGCCGATGGCTCCTGCGGAGCCGTTGAAATACATGTGGGCTGCTGTCAATCGGATATCCACGAGCGGTCGCGTCGTCGGTCCGGACCAGCGCATCAGTGCCGAAGACGCTTTGGAAGGTATCACCATCGGCGCAGCCTATTCCCTGCAATTGGAGGATGAGATCGGTTCCATTGAGCCCGGCAAACTAGCCAACTTCACAATCCTCGAGGAAAACCCGCTAACTGTGGATCCTTTGAAGCTGGCCGATATCAAAGTGTGGGGCACTGTGCTTGAAGGCCGTCTTCAGCCCGCTCCTCCCGCAGCAGATGCAGACCTTGACGAAGCCGATTCAAGCCAACGCATCAATAATCCGGAACGTGTACTGATGGCGTCACTACGCCACGCACGCAGTAAGGCCCACTACCACGATCACTCGCAAACGACGCGGTCTAACATCTATGATCCACTTGGAGTTTCGACCTTCGATTCTCGTTGATCGTCGGTAGAACAAGTCGGACGATTGTCCCAGCTCGCTCCGATAGGCGCAGTGCTTATTCTGTTTTTTTGCGCAGGCGCAGAACCGTCACATCCGATGCGTTCCTGAGCGCCAGGTTTGTTCCGTTTGTCACGTAGCCCACTGCCGCGGACAAGGCTTTGATCGTATCTGCCTCAAGCTTTTCCCGCTCCTCAGGGCACGCCATCTTCGTTCCTGCGAAGTTGTCCAGCATGCTGAACTTACCATTGGCTGCGTCAAGGGTTCCTGTAAACCGGTTACACCCACCGTACAGGCCAAACTGGCCATCTTGTTCAACTGTCAATGAAGGAGGGTTCTCAGCAATGAGCATACGCCCTGCGATCTCGTAAATTTCCCAAGCGGTATCGTAGATCGATTGGTCTGGGTCGTTGCCCGCGGCTCTCCTGGGCATCATCTCTAAAACGAGTTCAGCAGAATCTGGTTCGCCACGGGTCAGCACAGGTGTCGCTGTCGTTGAACGAAACATCACGTGATCGTCGGAAATGATCCTGGCAGCCACTGTGTAGTTATGGCGCTCATCGATGAGATCTGTGTCGAAGGCAATTTCAACTGTTCTGGGGACACCCGCAAGTTTGAACCTCTGGGAAGACAGCCGAACCGAAGGTGTATCTGCACGCGAAGTATCCAGGAGTTCAACTTCCAATACGGCATGAGGTGGAAGAGCGATCCGCTCCCGGTAGGTCACAGTGGTTTTCACATGCATTGTCTCAGCGACTCCAGACGAAGCGATAGAGTGCAGAACAGCTGCTCCGAGCCCAAAGCGGACGACGAAAAGATGGCCAATCGATAATTGGTATCTATTGCGTTTTCCAAACAGCGGCTACTCAATTGCCGTGCGAAATGTTGCGGTCAGCCGTTTGTTCAAACCGTGATGGGGTTCGGCTGAAGAACCGTAGTGCAACTCCGCCAAAGCAGCGATGTCATTGAAAATGACTACCGAGCCACCTTCTTCATGCGCGTAAACCAATAGTTTTTGACAAAAGGCATCCAAACCAATTGCCGGAAACCCCGCCATTGCTACGCCACCGGGCGCGGGGCCTCCGAACAGCAAGAGAACCGTATCCGGCAGCTCCACCCCTAGTAGGGACGCTTCGGTCGCAAAATCAATCTCCCCAAACCAGACCGTATCGTTCTGCTCCATCACGGTCGCCCTGAGACGTTTCACTGCCTCTGTTACGCTGAGCTGAGATCGCAGTTCGATGATGCCATAGTTAGTATTCAATCCGTTGGTCGGCGCTGGTGCTGCATCTGAGTCCTTAAGAACTTCGAGCAACTTGCTCTGAAACGAATTCAACGCCTGGGTGTTATTCAGATCATGCCGAACTTTGATAAACTGAGAGTCTGTGTAGACGATCTGCGGGCGACCATCCTGATCGAATGAAAGAACGCGAAACGGAAGGTCCAGACCTGCTCGTACGTTCTCTTCCAGTACAGGTGTGTTTATCTCCGGATCAGAGAAAATGAGTACACGAGACGCTGGCATTTCTACGCCTTCGGCTTTGGCCAGACGCGAATGATCTATCGATGCGATTGGAGTAGCTCCCGCTTCGTCAACGGCAGTCTCTAGCTCTAAGAGGTTGTCGTCCACCGCGGTCTGGACAGATGACGATTGTGCCAGAGCGGATGTCGAAACTGTTATAGTTGCAATCATCGAGAAAACAAAGCCTAACCTCACCATTTTACCACTTCCGTTTTTATCGTACTTTTTTTCAGGGAAACCGCGGCCAGAGCCGCAAAAGCTATCTCGGCCGCTAGGTAAAACAGAAGTAGCCCGTTCGGAACTCCATCGATAAGAATGCTTAGTATGCGTCCAACGGCCAGTCCCGACATAAATAAAAAAAGAACCCACAGCGCGGGACGTTGTAATTCTGGTTTCGAAGCGGCCGCCAACCAAAACAACGCGTTTGCCAGGTAAAGACCCATAATTGCTCGGAACACGTGGGTTTGGTTCGTCCCTTCCACCGGAAATCCTAGCAAAACTGGGATCGAACTGCCGGGCATCAGGCCATATGATAACGCAATTGGCACGAGGCCGACGGCAGCAAGCAGAAGGACTAGTCTAGCACTCATGGGGGACTCCTTCTCGTAGAGGTTTCGCTTTTTTCGCAAATCCTAATCGGTTTTTGGGGCATCCGGTGATCCGAGACGGATGCCCACGCTGCGCTCTGAAAGGCGTATACGACAGGCCAAGTCGAGTTTTCTGAAGAGCAAGCCGGTGCTGCGCAGCCGATTTCGGCTACGCGACAGACTACTCACAGTGCGCCTTCGTCGCCCAGAAACTCGATACCAGCTGTCGCGCCATCAGTGTAAGCAATGCAATTCCAAGGAGCACGATCCTCACCAACACCGACAGTGACTTGTGTTCCCGCCTCGCTAAACGCGGATGAGAGAACCACGACTTGTGAATTGTTTGTTGTGCTTGCTACATCTCGCAAACACGCCTGCTGAGCCGGCGTGAGCTCGGCGGACGCACTGGATGTACCCGTGTCGTCACAGGCCGCTAGCAGTGTGAAACAAGTTGCGCCCGCAATCATCACCATCTTGTTGGTCATTTTCTTCTCCCTCTGAGTCTGTTGAAATTAACGAAATTGGATACGCTTGTTTGAGGCTCTCGCGTTTGGGCACCGACAGAACACACAACGTTCCTGTGACGACCTTTCCCAAAACTTGCCAAGGGAGGCTTGGCGGGCAGATCACTATTACGTTGACTGCCAAGACCTCCAACAACGTGGGATGGCCGAATGAAATCACTGGCAAAAGCTAGAGCAAACTCTGGAAAGAGGGCGAGTACGTTAAGTCTAAGCATCGCGCTCTCCCAAAGACTGATCCGTGTAAAGTGCCTTCCGGCTGCCAGCACTCACTCCAGCGACCGGAAGGGCTCGGCAAAGCGAGCAGCAACGACAACAACGGAGGTAAAATGAAAGTTGCGTCGAATTCGCATGTTTGAATCTAATTTTTAATAAATCAATATTTTTTCCGCGCGTAAACTTCGCTACCTTTTCATAGGATAGTTTTTTGGCGTTCAAACACAAAAGGAAGGTGGGAAAACCCGGAAGGGCAAGTTTGTTCTTTTAGGTAGCGAGGCGTTCTGAGGCCACACAGAAACTTAGAAAGGGTTGAAAATGGGGTTTGTGGAAGCAGTTAAAACGTGTTTCTCGAAATACTTCCAGTTTTCCGGTCGGGCTATACGCTCAGAATACTGGTGGTTCTTCTTGTTTGTGGTTCTCGTGAGTGCGGCTTTAGCGGTGCTGGATACGATCCTATTCGGGACCAACCCTGAAACGGGGCAGGGATCACGGGTTTTGTCCTCTGTTTTCCAACTGGCCGTTCTCATACCTATGCTGGCCGCCGGTTGGCGGAGGCTGCACGATACAGGACGACCTGGCTGGTACTTGCTACTGCCGATGGCGCTCAGCATTGTAACTCTTTTTGTTATGCTGGGTGGGGTGGCGTTCTTCTCGGTATTGGAGCAAGGGACCGAAAACCCCGATGCATTGCGAGGACCTGCGGCCGTCCTGGGCGTGACCGGCATTGTTGTTGTCTCAATTCTTCAATTGGTTCTGTCCATCCTGATGATCTGGTGGCTGACGCGACCTTCCCAAGAAGGCGCAAACGAATACGGCGCACCTGTTTCCTAACCTGGTTGCCCGAGTAACGGGCCGGAAACTCTGGCTGAATGACAGTACGAACCACAACACCATGGAGAGAGAAAATGAGTTTCAAATCGATTTCCATTGGAATGCTACTGATGGCAGGAGCGACCACAGCATCAGCGGAGTGGTCGTTCAACTCCGGGCCTAATCCCAATGCGTTTATTCAGACCGGAAACATGACCCTGGAACTTCAGTGTAACCGTATCCGCTTCGCTCCGGCTGGATATGAGGACAGCCAGGACATTGTGGAAAAGCAGGGGCTCTCCATTCGATTTTTAAAGAACGGCACCACCGAAGTTGGGGCATTTCAGGTTGGCTCAGAAAACGCTGCCGTGCAGATCGTCGACAACTATCCCGTCGAGGTCAGTTTCAATAGTCAAGAGGACTATGGTTTTGTACTGGACCAGCTTGCGGCCAATGCATCGGTTAATCTGTCGATGATTGATCAAGATGTCAGCTACGGAATCTTTGACTTGAAGGGTTCCAGCGCGGCAATTCGGTCCCTTCGTTCCGCCTGCGATTCAGGTGCTAACCAAGGGGCCTCCTACAAAGCACCCGAAGGCATTGTCTATTGTGGTGGCGGAGCGATAAAACGCCAAATCGAATATGTAATTCTGGACAATCCAGAGGGGGAGTGGGACGCGCGAGTAACGGTCAATGGCGAGCCGATCAGAGCCATGACGGCCTACAGTTACTTCGGAAACTATGAGCCGCCCGCCGGATTTGTCGTCGCCCTGCTTGGGGAGGACAGGTCCGAGTTTCTGATTTTTAGCGAAGGCTCGGCAAACTGGCTGGAATATGGGGACTACAGGTATGATCAGTGCAATTGATACCTCCTTCCAACCAGCTTCCCAAATAGCGCGTCAGATGAAATGTTTGCTCGCCGGGGTTATGCTTGCTTCGGGCCTTGTCTGGACCTCACCAGCTGTCGCGGCTGATGTATCGCAACTTCCGCCCGGTTTGCAGGCGAAGGTTGATCTGGCGGCACAGGCCTGCGCGGAGTTCAACGACGGCCAGTTTGACTTAGATTGGGGTGCGGTTGAGAGGGTAGATCTCGACGGAGATCTACAACGCGACTGGGTTCTGAATGAATCTGGTTTCGCGTGTTCCAGCGCCGCATCTCTTTTTTGCGGAACTGGCGGTTGCATGTCGCACTTTTGGGTAAGCGAAGAGGTGCACTCCTTGCTTAACCAAGGCTGGACGGTCGTTGATTTTGGGCGTCAACGCGTTGTTGTGGCAGATATTCATGGATCCAATTGCGACGGAATAAACCCGACGCCTTGTGTCACCGCCAGTGTTTGGGATGCGGACGCTAAGGCGTGGCGCTCGTCTGCTGGCGATTGGGAATAAGTTGCATTTGAGAATTGCAGATAAGCCATAGGAGCTGGTTTGTTCGATGGGTTCCTTGTGGGACGCAAACTTATGGGCAAATCGTGCAAAGTTATGCGCAAGCTTTCAACATTTTCTTCAATGAAATCAATGTTGGGAATGCTGCGCTAGGAGCGCACCTACATCGAGTTGTAGGTTTGCGCATAAGACTTCGCGCACCCCATAAGTTTGCGTAGTTCGCCCATAGTTTTGCGCTGCGCGATTGTCTGCCTTAGCGATGAATTCAATTAGTATATGGCTTAGTCGTTGCGGTTATGGCGCTTTGCGTTGCTCTGTCCCGCAAAGGGCCACCCTAAGGAACCTTGGATTCTCGCGAAGGTCTGCGACGCGCAGATAGCAGACTTTGCAAAGTGCAGCAGACTGCTCAAACCGGGCATTCCTTCCAATAGCAGCTTATGCGGCTATGAGCAGGAAGCGGATTTCACGGTTGCGCCCCGACAACTTGGGTACCGATGAAGCTTCTTCTGCATCGTTTGATTGATTTTGCTTGATCGTTAGGATGGGTAATCCTTCAAAACTAATCCGGAGTCGAAAATGAACAAGAATGTGCTGACAACATTGGCTTTGTGTTGTGCAACCGTTCTTCATGCCGCTGGGATGGAACGGTGGGGTGAATCCGGGGACTGGACAATCCTGATTGATCCCGAAAAGGGAAATGGCTGTCTTGCTTGGAAACCTTTTGAAAATGAAATGACTGTTGAAATCGGCGCGGCACCCAATCAGGCTGGCGGCTTTTTTGCAGCCTATAATCCGGCCTGGGTGCAGATCGAGGACGGGGCGACCGGGATCGTACAGTTCGATTTTGGTGATGCAAGATTCGAAGGCGAGGCGGTTGGAGTCTTCAAGAATGGCGTGCCCGGCGGCTACGCCTTTTTCGACAACCCGGCGTTTGTAACCGAGTTTGGAAAACGCCAGAGTGTTACGATCATTGGCGAAAGCGGGGCTGAGGTTGAACTCGATCTAAGCGGGTCTGCAAAAGCCATTGAAGCCGTTCTGGCGTGTCAGGCCGAACAGCCGGAACCACTGAAGAACTAGGTGGCGTCCGACTACTGCAATTGATTGATGTCCGGCACACAGGGTTGCCTGTCGGCAGGCATAGCATCAGCGCCTTCCGGGGCCTTGTTTCTGGACCCGCCCACATCCAGCTTGAACTTTGGCGACGAAAGCTGGCCCGTCACATCAAAGGGCCAAGCGCTTCGGGACAGGGGTTTGCCAACGCGCCGAGGCTCCGCTCTGAGCGCTATGCTATCGTTCAGCCAGTCCACTTGTCCTCTGGCCACCAATTGAACTGACCCCGTTTCAATGACGATGGAGTTTGAACTGACTCGCCCGGCCTGAATTTCAACCGGAGCAACCACGCAAGTGATGTCGGTGTAGCCCTGTCTGAACTCTTCTGAAAACAGCCAAGGGAAAATGCCCAGCCCCGCCAGTTCCAATAGGCTGGTACTGATGTAACCCTGCGACATCGACAAAGACGCATTACCGCGCATGGAGTTGATGAAGGCCTTGCCCGAGGCGGTACTGCCAGAAACGTTGAACTTACCGCTCAAACGTCCATAGGCATCAATACCAATTCCCAACTCATCAAGGATCTCACCGAATTCCCATCCCGAAGTTGATCCCGACAATGAAAGCCAATCAGGTGAGTCAATCAGGTCCATGACCGCACGCAGGCTGAAGTTTCCGCCGCCATAAGCCATCTGGAGAGGGCCGAAATCCACGGTTCCGTCTTTTGCAGACAGTTGGCTTGAAACAGAAGTTACGCCTTGCTGGCCTACAATCTCTTTGAAATCGATTTGTACCTCGACGTCAGCTTCTCGCAGCACGCGCTGCACATCCAGAAGATCGGCAGGCTTCCCTTTTTCCTTTGGCAACACCAAGGGCTGGACGTCTGTCTCTTTCGGCAAAACCAAAGGCTGAACTTCGGTTTCAGGTTCTTTTGATGCCTCGCCTACCAAGCTTTTCAGTTGGTCCAGCACGGCAGTCAGGTTCTTCAGGTCGTTGAGATCGAGCCTCTCGCTGTTAATGTTGCCACGGACGACGGGCGAACCTTCGGGAAACCGCGCATCCAAAGCAGCAAGAAGATCAGAAGACCCGGCTTCGAACTTGATTGCGGCATCAAAGTCTTCACCCTGCCTGGAGGTTTCAGCATCGATAGCGAGTGCTCCGATTTCGACAGGTTGCAGCTTGAGCGCGGTCAGAAACTGGGCACCTTCGTCGACATCCAGTTTCACGTCGAAATCGAGACCGGCTAGCCCTTTTAGCTCGTTGACAGATAGCGCAAGATCAAGCGCCCAGAGATCAGTGTCGTAAGTAGCCGCGTTAAACCTGTTGAGTGAAACCGGCCCGCCCGCATTGGATATGTTGAAATCGGCCATGATGCCGCCGAATTGGTCAACATAGTCGTCATCGAGGTTGGGCAAAATCAACTTAGCGGGCCCGTTCAGCACACCATCGAATGTTACGTCCTGAAGCTGAAGCAGATCAAGGATTTCACCTTCGGCTTTCAGGACAGGCTCTTCAATTGGCCCGGCTTGCAGCGCAATGCCCAGCATGGCGAGCCGTCCGTCTGGCATGCGGCGAATACTTTCGATGGATGCTGGGCCGATTACGTCCAACCCCTGGTCAAATGCATTGGTTTGGAACAGCAACTTCTCGAATTCGAAGGAAACCAAAGATCCAACCATATGCATTTCAAAGCCCGTGAACTTCAGTTCCTGTATACTTTTTGCTGCTGGCGGCGGCTGTCCTTCCGGATGAAGCCGCGCGTTGAAAAGCAGATCGACGCCCTGGGCAGTGTAGAGGTCATCTATTGAACCTTCAGCTTCGAGTTTCTGCCCATCCTCCAGGCTTACGGTGGTTGTAAACGCTTCGATTTTCAGAACGTCCTGAGACACGAGTTCAGCCTGTAACTGACCATTGCCTTCTAAAACGCGTTCCAGCCCGATGACATCTAGAAAATCACCGAATTCCCCGGTGTCCATCTCCAAGATTGCGCGATAACCGCCACCTTCGTCTTCCGAGAAAGGCTCACCATCGTAGCTTACGGTCATTTCTCCGAAACTGGCCCGCGTCGTAAATGGCGCGTCATGGGGGTAATCGCCTTCGATTTGGAAACCCTGACCGTTGACGGAGCCGGAACCAGAGACCTTCGTTCTTTTTCCATGATCCGCTTGTTCAAGAGCGAGTGACTTTAGGTCAAACACAAACGAGAAGCCTGAGACCTTGTCGTCGATGTTTAGCCCGATCGACTTAAAGCTGACGTTCTTGTCGCTCAGAAAGTTCAGGATTCCACTGCTTTCGGTGTCGATCTCATCGATACTATCAGCGCTCGCGACGTCTTTTTGATCATCCGCCGATACTGTTTCCTCGGAAGCTGGCTCGGGTGTTGGCCCGTCTTTTCGCCAGCTTGTTGTGCCGTCTTCTGCTGTCAGAAGATTTGCTTGGAGCCCTTCTACGGCGAGATTGTCAAAATGCAGACGCCCGTTGGTCAAGGCGACAATATCCAACTCCAATTCCAACAGGTTCAATTCTACAAGAGGTGACTCCGGCATTGTCAGGCTCGGGATGACCACCCCACCGACATATATGTGACTAATGCGGCCAGGCGCGACGCTTACATCATCGTTCACCAAAAGGGGACGACCAATTTGTTCCGAAAGAACTCTTTCAACAAGGTTGCGGCGCATGTCCGAGAACATCGGAGACGCAAGCAACAACCAAACAAAAGCGACTGCTGCGAATGCGAGTAATGCGACAAGCCCAATTATTCTAAATAGCCAAACCCTCATGCGCTCCCCTATCGCCGCTTTCGCCGTTCAGTCTCTCAAAAGCAGATGTCCAACCTATCAAGTCGAACGCCGGTTCTGAACCATAGCTAAGGCAACTGGGCCGTGTCACTATTCGTCTTTGATAGCCCCGTCAGTCGCTTTTATTCTTCCCATCAGTACGCTTGCCCTATTGGTAGTAGCCCCTTTGGAAGTTTGGGTTGGTCCAAAAGTCTGAACGTCATCGACCTCTAAAGTAAACGCAGCCTTCATGAGGACGGGACCATCAACAACCAGCATTTCCTTCTGCGTCGGCTCGATCCTGATTTGACCAGTTACAACGATGGGCTCGTAGACTGTCGATGGCGCTCAGGAATCACTCAGGCGCATACGCACCATCTGGTTCGGAGGCGGAGGCGGTAAGCGCGCCAACTCTGGTCTTTGTCGCTGCTGCCTATGCCAAGTTGGGAAACAGGTCAGAAGCAGAAAAAACTGTCCGGGAACTTCAAGAAACCTATCCTGGATTTGATCCACAGCAAGTGTTCTCAAACTGCTACCAAGACCCTTCTCATGCGGATACTCACGCTTGATGGGCGCAGACGAGATTGGCGTCTTGAACGCTCTAAAAGCACTTCGTTCGGAGCTGTTCGATCCGCAGGTCGAGAAACATCATGGTCGCATCGTTAAGCTAATGGGTGACGGAACGCTCGTTGAGTTTGCTTCGGTCATTGATTCAGTGAATTTCGCGACTGATATCTAAGCGAAGCTGGCGAAGCGAAACGAGGACCTGCCGCCCGAAAAGCGACTTGAACTGAGGATCGGCATAAATCTTGGCGACGTGATGATCGACGGCGATGATCTTTACGGTGACGGTGTCAATGTCGCAGCACGACTTGAGGAGTTAGCAGAGCCGGGCAGCGTTTGCGGTGATGGCTAAAACCCAAAACGGCTGTTCATTCGTAGTTGCGTCTTCCTACAAGGAAGAGCGGGAAATCGAAGCTTCAGCTTCGATGGCAGACAACCTACCTTGGTGCCGTCAACTTCGGATGCTCGACAATGAGTATGCGGTACTAGCAAGGGTAATAAGATCGGTTCAGGTAAGGCGCTCGACGTTATCTTGGACAACTGGTCTCTCAAAATTGCCTTAGAACTGTTTACCTCTGACTAGGGATGAAATTTTTCGGCCGGAGTGAACTTTTGATTATGGATGAGCGTCTAAGGAAGCGCTTCGAACCAGTCGAGCACCGCGTCTCGCCAGCCCTCTGGAACTCCGTGCCCACCTTTGGTGACTTTAAACCGGATGGAGCCGGCAGCGCAGTCCATCCAATCCTTCTGCATCGAGCCATCGTCGCCAAAGCTGTTTTCCGCGCTTCCCAAGCAGGCGTTTTCGCGGCGCCAGACATCCAAGCCCTTCATGACGTTACCCTGGTGAAAATCGACACCCTCCCATGTCAGCTCTCGGCCTTCGAACGGCACCATTCTGTCTTTGAAGCCATGTACGTGAAACAGGTGAACTGGCGCATCGCACTCAGTGGTCATAGGCTCCCAGAACGCCCCAGCCGCAGCGGCAAAGCCTCTTGCCATCTCTGGCGCTTGGCATGCAATGTCCCAGGCCATCGAGCCGCCGCGGGAGAAGCCTGCGATCAGTATTCGCGACGGGTCAATACCAAAGCGCTCCACCGCGTCGGCGCGCACGGCGTTGATGAAGGCGACATCATCGCGCTCCAGGTCATACCCGTCAGCTACGCCCCAATCGAGGTCTTTGACATTAATACTGGGCTGCCCGCTCGGCATAATCACAGCGTAGCCGCGCCGGATGAAAGGGTCGACATAGGCGGCATTCTGGATCATCGCCTTACCAGACCGTCCATAACCGTGCAGCCAAATAACAGCGGGCGGATCATCTAGAACCTCTGGCATGGCCACGTAGTACTCACCGCTTTCCAGTTTGCAAGGCGCATCTGGCACGCCACACTCTCCGTAAGAAGCATGGGCAGCGTTCGGCTTCGCAGCAGTCAGAACAATGGCAATACCGAGCGTCAAAATGCGATCGCGCGTTTCAGGTCGCATCATAAGTGTACATCTGTCGCTAGATCACAGAAATCATAGCACAGCGTTACGCATCTCCGAAGGCACAGGCCTAAATGTCTGGGAACACCTCTACCGCTTATGTCATAGGCTACGAGTGATCACTCCGAACCCTTAACACCCAAACTCGCGCCGTGATATGTTGAGCCTATCATCAATGCCGAGACAACTTCATGACGCTATCTGATCAAATTAAGCGACTTTACCACGAAGTATGGAACGCGGCGGACACCGACTGCGCCCGAGAAATCATACACCCGGAGTTCGATTTTCGTGGGAGCCTTGGGCCGAAACGCTCGGGTCCGGATGAGTTCATTCGTTACACGGAAGAAGTTCGAGAGGCTCTTCCGGATTTTCAATGCAATATCGTTGAAATCGTCGATGCCGAAGAAAAAGCCGCTGCGCGAATATCCTTCGTCGGCACGCACCATGGTGTATTCTTCGGGGTAGACGGAACGCAGCAACGGATCGAATGGTCCGGGGCGGCGTTCTTCACAATACGGGAACAAAAAATCGGGAGTCTCTGGGTTTTGGGTGACATTGATTCAATCAAGAGACAATTGAATGCCCACCCAAAAGTTGCGTTTCTAGATCCATATGCATAGCGGCGTCTTTGGTTGCGAAGGTAGACCTCAACGTGACGTGCGCTGCAAGGTGGGTAGTTTTGATGGATTAAGGGCGCTATCCCCCGCGGGAAAGGACATGCTATGAAACAAAATACCAAGTCCCGCCGTAAACTTTTAGGCGGCATAGTAGGATTAATGGGTGTCGGTTCGATAGGTGCAAGGGCCGCTGCGGCTGTGCTAACACCAAGCGCCGCAGAAGGGCCGTATTATCCAACGCCAGCCATGCGGACGCCCGATACAGACAATGACCTCGTTAAGATCAGAGGACGTGTCGAAGACGCCGGCGGCGAAGTCTTTACACTGCGTGGGAAGCTTATGCGGACCAATGGACAACCCCTTGCCAGACATCGCATCGAAATCTGGCAATGCGACATGGATGGCAACTATATGCATCCGCGCGACCGTCGCAGTGTCAATTTTGATCAGGCTTTCCAGGGCTTTGGCCATGACGTAACCGACAACGGCGGGAACTATGTGTTTCGTACGATAAAACCCACGATTTACCCAGGACGTACACCACATATTCATGTAAAGGTGTTTGACGGAAGTCGCGAGCTGTTGACGACGCAGTTTTACATTAAAGGTCATCCGAACAATTCCCGCGATGGGTTATTCAACCGCATGTCCAGGGCAGAGGCCGCTGCAGTGTCTATGGAATTTTCTCTGGGCGCGACTGGAACTGAAGCGACCATCAATGTTGTCGTCTAAAGAGGAAGCTTCAGTCCGTAAAGTTGAAGTTGCACAGCTTGCTGTCAGAGGTCCGCTTTAAAGTTGCTAGCGCCCTAGCCCACCACGCCATTCGCAGAACACGCCGGAATCGGTGGCGATGCGTAAGGTTCGAAACGGTGATCTTTCCGCAGATACATCGTCCCAATTGGGCGAGCAGGACACCAAAACCCTCTTACCCACGACACGTCGTCGAACTATTTCTCAATAAACCTAAAGCTGAGACCCGATTGGCAAAATACTCAAAAAACCGGCAACTATGTGGTCCCAGGCTGATCCCGTCGGCTCGGATTGATATTCAAGAACTTCGCCATCATTGCTTCGTGTCGTCCATTTAAGCTGACCAGCTTGCTCAAGGGTTACACTGTAAGTGTATGCGGGTAGCGCGTCGTCCAACGCACCCATGGTTTGTGTGGTCAATGCGGGCGAGTCTATCAGAATTCCCATCTCTGTGTTGATTTTGACTGACCTCGGATCCCAATTGAACGATCCCACGAACAAGTACCGGTCATCAACGGCGAATGCCTTGGAGTGTAAGCCGGATCTGGACTGAGCCCAGTTTATGCCACGACGCTGGACTTGATAGGCGTCGGGTCGCAACTCGTAGAGTTCCACTCCTCCGCGCAAAAGCGCTCGGCGTTTTTTGGCATAATGCGCGTAAACGGGTGCAACGTCGTTGGAGGCCAGCGAATTGGTTACCACCTTTACCTCGACACCACGACGTTCAAGTTCGGTCAGCCATTTCACACCGTTGTTGCGTGGTACGAAATAGGCAGAAACGATATTCACCTCACTGCTGGCATTCTCAAAATACGGAAGCAATTGCGATGCAAGAATGGGGTCTGAAGCTTCAAGTCCGGCCGCTTTTGAAGGCGGATCGGCATAAAGCTTCGCGGGCAGCCAATCCAGTGAAAAGGCCCCATCTGCGAAGTTCTCTTGTGCTGACTTTCTAAGGGCCACGCCATACTGTGTTTGCTTTGCTTCCTCGACCAGTTCATTCAACCTGCTTCGCGCATCGCTCAGGTCAAAATCTTCGGGCTCTCCCACAACCACGCGGGCGGGGACTGCGAATTCGCTGTTCCAATATGCGTCGAAGCTCTGTGAAACTTCACGCACAACAGGTCCAGCGGCCAACACGTCCAGATCGGCGTAGTTCATTTCTTTCCGCGCAAGAAAATACTCGGCACCGATATTCCTTCCACCCACAATCGTAAACACGTTGTCAGCTGTCATGGATTTGTTGTGCATTCTGCGATTGATGCGCTTGAAGTCCGTCAGTCCAGCGACCAGCAGGCTTTGGTCCCGCCAGAACGGATTGAACAGCCTGATCTCAATGTTTTTGTGATGGTCCAATGCGGCGGTCATCGCGTCGTAGCTGGACGTATCCATGTCATCCAACAACAGCCGGACACGAACCCCCCGATCTGCGGCCTGCAACAGACTGGCTGCAAAAAGATGTCCTGTCGGGTCGTCATGCAGAAGGTAGTACTGAGCGTCTAACGTTCTTTCGGCGGCGGCGGCCATCAACAGCCGTGAGGCAAGCGCTTCTTCGCCATCACTGATCAGCTTGACACCTGACCGGCCGTCTTTGGGATCCCCCAGGCGATTGGTCAACTGACTCAGAGCCGTGCCCGAATAGGCGGGCAATGCAGCTGATACCGTCTTTTCGTAAGTGCGGGTTTTAGGAGCACAAGCGGCAAGTACCAGCGCGCTCCAAACACAAATCGCAAACTTCCAACGCGCCATAGGCTTCCTCCGACCTCCTATGGCCTAGGTGACTATGCCAGCGCACGCGATTGCAAGAGTGTTCTTTGAAGCCTGAGGTTGTTTGGGTCGTCAGCGTTGGTTTCGCACAACCCTCAACTGCCAAGTTATTGGTTCGCGACTTAACGCAACACCGTCTCAATCGTTCCCCGGCAGAACCCAAATGCGTCGAAGCGCTGGGGAATGCGTGCCTGATGACAGCGGCGTCGCTTAACCAAAACACCGGACGCGGGCGTTGCCTTGGCCTGGGTTATATCCAGAACGTTTCCTTGACCGTGGCCTGTCGGTCACCGGTTGGGGTTAGGACCGTCAGAACAGAACCAGCATCCCAGTGTCCGGCATCGACCATGCCAATAGCGACATTGGTTTTAAAATCCGGTGACCAGGCAGCGGACGTGACCTGACCAACCCGTTTTCCATCCTTGAGCAGTGGCCAAGCTGAGCGGGCAGGTGATACGGGATCACCGGGAATTGAAATTGCGCGGATCTGTCGGGCCAGACCGGATGCGGCCTCGCGCGCAAGTGCTTGCTTGCCTATGTGGTCACTGTCTTCGCCCGGTTTGCAGAATTTGCCCAAACCACACTCCAGCGGGGAGTTTTCCATGGTCATATCGTTACCATAGCTCAACAGCCCGCCTTCGATCCGTTCGATCAGGTTTGGACATCCCGGACGAACGTTCAGATCCATTCCGGCTTCGAACAGCGCATTCCACAGCGGCATCCCGTAGGCACCGTTTTCGACATAGATCTCAAACCCACCCTGTTTCGAGTAACCAGAGCGTGCGACCAAAAAAGACGTGTCCTGAAAAACCATCCGTTTGTAACGGAAAAAGCGAATGTCGCGCACTTCGTCTCCAAAGACGTGGGCCATCAGATCATCCGACTTTGGCCCTTGAACGGCCAGCGGTGAAACGTCTGGCTCAAAAACCCGCACATCCATGTCCGCGCCGACTGCAAGGCCCTTGACCCACAGCAACAGGTCGCTGTCGGCGATTGAGATCCACCAGCGATCCGCGCTGTGTTTGATCGCCACCGGATCGTTCAGCATGCCGCCGTTTTCATCGACAATTGGAACGTAGTAACATTGATCTTCCTGCATTTTTTCCAGGTTGCGGGGGGTCAACCGCCGCATCAGACGACCTGCATCCGGCCCATTCAGCTCGATCTGCCGCTCACAAGACACATCCCAGACCTGCACATGAGATTTGAGGTGCCGGTAATCGGCCTCGACGCTCTCGAACATTGTGGGCAGCAGCATCCGGTTATAGACGGTGTAGGCAGTAACGCCTTTATCCTCGACCCCTTCGGAAAAAGGTGTTTGGCGCAGGCGGCGGGATTGGGACAGCAGACGCATTTCAAAGGTCCATTGCTTTGGCGCGGTCCCGAAGTTGGAACTTCTGGATTTTGCCTGTGGAAGTTTTGGGAAGGGACTCGAAGACAACGGCTTTGGGCGCTTTGAACCCCGCCAGATGGTCACGGCAGAAGGCGATGATCTCGTCAGACGTTGTTTCGGAACCTTCGCGCAGTTCGACAAAAGCGCAGGGGACTTCTCCCCACTTCTCGTGGGGCATCGCCACAACCGCTGCGGCCTGAACTGCTTCATGACGGTACAATACGGCTTCGACCTCGACGGACGAGATATTCTCGCCGCCCGAAATGATCACGTCCTTCAGGCGGTCGCGTATTTGAATATAGCCGTTTTGGTGAATGACCGCGCCGTCGCCGGACCAGAACCAACCGTCTTCGAAAGCTGTCGTGGTGGCCGCTGGGTCCTTGTAATAGCCTGCCATCACCGTGTTGCCGCGAATGGCGATCTCGCCTTGGGTCGAACCGTCACGCGCAACCGGTTCTCCGGTTTCGCGGTCGATCACTGTGACCTGTTCGACCATTGGAAAGGCAATACCTTGCTGTGCCTGCAATTCCGCTTGTTCAGCCGGGCTGAGTTCATCCCAGTCGTCCTGCCAAAGACACTGAGAGATGTGGCCGTAGGTCTCTGTCAGCCCATAAACCTGCATGACGTCAAACCCCATTGCACTGGTCTTTTCCAGCACTGAAGGTGGTGGTGGTGCACCCGCGGTCAACACACGGATTGCAGGATCAAATGGGGTCGCGCCACTTTCGGCTTCGGCCAGCATCTGCAGCACGATAGGCGCGGCACCGAAATGCGTTACGCCATGGGTGCGGATCGCGCCCAGAATGCGGTCAGCGGCTGGAGCGCGCGTGAACACAACTTTTGCCCCAAGCATAGCCATCAACCAAGGGTGTCCCCAGCCATTGCAGTGGAACATCGGCACCACCGACAGATAGACGGGATAGGGGGGCATCTGCCATGCCGTCCCGGTGCCAAGAGCCATCAGATAAGCGCCGCGATGGTGATAAACCACGCCTTTTGGGCGCCCGGATGTGCCGGACGTGTAGTTCAACGCAATGGCATCCCACTCATCTTCCGGTAATTCGATCGACAGGGGCGCGGCTTTGGTCAGCGCTTCATAGGTCTGACCACCAAGGCTCTCTCCTGTAACAGCAGGATCAGCGATTTCGACCACCGGCAGAGTTCGACCGAGCAGGTCGAAAGCTTTGGACAGAAGCGGCACAAGCTCCCGGTCCACGATCACCAGCTTGGTGTCCGCGTGATCCAGGATGTAGGCGATGGTTTCCGGTTCCAGACGCGTGTTCAGCGTGTTGAGCACTGCGCCGGTCAAAGGCAGGGCAAAGTGCAACTCAAAGAGCTCTGGGATGTTCGGGCTGAGCACCGAAACAGTGTCGCCTTTCTGCACGCCAAGTTCGACCAGCCCACCGGCAACTGCGCGAATGCGGTTTGCAGTTTCGGCCCATGTTCTATGGATATCGCCATAAATCACTGCTGTTCGCGCACCGTGTAAGCTTTCGGCGCGGTTCAGGAAGGACAATGGTGACAAGGGGACATGGTTCGCCCGCGTCTTCTGAAGAGCCTCGAAATGATGGCGCATCCCGATTCCGCCTGACTTAGCTGTTTGGCCGCACACGGGCGGCAGTTTTATTTGCAAAGGCTTCAAGGCGCGCCCGAGCGGCGGGTTGGGTGTTGACCACTCCGCCTACCACAGCCTCGGCATAGGCTGCGTCCATGCCTGACATGTTGTTCAAGTGGCTGATCGCCGAGCAGATTGCAAAATTGGTCAGCGGCAGGTTCTGCGCGATTTGTTCTGCCAGCTCCATCGCCTTGGCCATGCTGCCGCCGTCTTCGGTGATGTATTGCGCCAGCCCCAGATCGACGGCCTCTTGCCCCTGGTAAACGCGACCCGTCAGGATCATGTCGATCATGCGATACTTGCCGATCATGTCGGACACTCGGATTGTCGCGCCACCACCGGTGAAAATCCCACGTTGGCCTTCAGGCAAGGCGAAATAGGTGCCGGGGTCAATGACCCGGATATGCGCCGCACTGGCAAGTTCCAGCCCTCCGCCCACGACCGCACCTTTTAGTGCAGCGATGATCGGCACACCGCCATACTCCATCTTGTTGAACGCTTCATGCCAGCGCAGGCAAACATGCATGAAGTCATCCGGGCTGCGGTCGGCCTTCCAATGCTCGACCAGATCAAGACCCGCGCAGAAGTGGTCACCTTCACCAGCAAGCACCACAGCTTTGACACCGGCCATACGGGCACCACTGAAAAAGCGGATCAGCTCTTCGATAGTGGCCACATCCAGCGCGTTGCGCTTTGAAGGACGGTTCAATGTAACGATATACAAGCCGTTCTCGCGCTCTGAAATCGCCAGGTTCTCATATGTGTCGGGGTTCACGACGTGATTCATGGGTCGGGTCCTTTGGAGGAGTTATTCGGGGAAATGCGCGTCAAGCAGGCTGCGCGCGCCCAGCAGGATACGGCTGTGTTCTGTGGTGCATTCGGGCAGAATGTGTTGTGCAAAGAAAAGCGCAGTCGCGATTTTCTGAGCCATGAATTGAGCGTCCTGCTCGGCGTCCAGTGATGATTGCGCAGCCAAAGCGCCCTTTGCCAGTTTCCAACCTGCCGCCAGGGTTCCTGCAAGCATAAGAAAGGGGACAGAGCCGGCAAATGCTGCGTCGATGTCCTTGCGGCTGTTTTCCAACAACCAGTTCAGCGCCGATTCAAACGCTTCGCGTGCTTGCGCAAGGCTTGCACCTATCGCTTGAGCATTTGCGTCACCTCTCGCCAGTTGTGCTTCGGTTTCAGCAATCCGGGCAGCAAAGAGACGGGCGGTTTCGCCACCGTCGCGCATCACCTTGCGCCCTAAAAGGTCGTTGGCTTGAATGGCGGTGGTGCCTTCGTAAATCGGTAGAATACGGGCATCGCGATAGTGCTGCGCGGCACCGGTTTCCTCGATAAAACCCATACCACCGTGGATCTGAACACCTAACGAGGCAACCTCGACTGCGCGCTCTGAACAAAAGCCTTTGACCAGCGGAACCATGAATTCGGCCAGAGCAGCCATCTCTGGATTGTCCTGATGGTGTGCGATGTCCAGCAACCCCGCAGTCGCCGCCGCCATTGCGCGCCCACCTTCGGTCAGGCCGCGCATCCGCATCAGCATGCGGCGCACGTCCGGGTGTTCGATGATGGCGACAGCATCTTTGGTCTGACCGTTGACAGGGCGGCTTTGCACGCGCTCACGCGCATAGGTAAGCGCACGTTGATAGGCCCGCTCTGACGTCGCAATACCCTGTACACCAACGGAAAATCGCGCAGCGTTCATCATGATGAACATGTATTCTAGCCCGCGATTTTCTTCGCCGATCAAGAATCCAGTGGCCTGTTTGTACTCCAAAACAGCCGTCGGGCTGGCGCGAACGCCCAGCTTGTGCTCAATGCTCACGCAGTTGACTGTGTTTTCGGTCCCGACCGTTCCATCTGCGTCGACCAGTTTCTGCGGTACGATAAACAGGCTCAAACCTTTTGGCCCGGCAGGTGCGTCAGGCGTGCGGGCCAACACCAAATGGATGATGTTCTCGGTCAGGTTATGGGCACCATAGGTGATGAAAATCTTGGTGCCCGACACGTCATAGCTGCCATCCTCACGCTGCACCGCCTTTGTTGCCACCCGGCCCAGATCGCTGCCCGCTTGCGGTTCAGTCAGGTTCATCGTGCCAGACCAACGGCCTGCAATCAGCGGCTCAAGATAAGTGGCTTTCTGTTCGTCAGACCCGGTCAGCAGCAATGCCTCAATGGCCCCGTCGGTCAGCAAAGGGCAGAGGCCAAAGCTCATATCGGCGGCATTCAGCATCTCGACCGCGGCCGCGCCGACGGTCTTCGGCAACCCCATGCCACCATATTCCACTGGGTGAGTCAGGGCTTGCCATCCCATTTCGACAAACTGAGCGTAAGCCTGGGCATCGCCTTCAGGCATGGTCACGCGCCCGTTGTCAAACCGGGCCCCCAGCGTGTCGCCGATATGTGACAAGGGTGCGATCTGCTCGCTGCAGAACCGGGCATAGCCTTCCAGTACAGCGCCAATATCGGCCAGGTCATAGTCTGAATACACTGCGAAGGAAGACACCTGTTCCCAATGAGACAAATGCTCGACGCAAAACATCAAATCCTGAACGGGCGGCTGATAGGACATTCCAGGCTCTCTGTCGGAAACTATGGGTTTACGTCATTTACCTGTCGACCGATTTGCCGATAAGCTCATATTTTGCCAAAATACTATCCGATCACGCCACTCTGAGGTTCCTGTGACCCGTCATGACCCTATCTCGCTGACGACCGTCTCAGCAGAATTCATTCAGGATTGGCTGGACGCACTTAGGTCCCGTTGCACCCCGGAAGAAATGACTTCACTGCTAGAGCGCGCTGGTCTTCAGGCCGGTCCAATGGCACCAAATCATCGTGTTACCCTCAATGAAATTGCGCAGCTTTACCAGCTTGCTGCGCCTGAAACCGGGGACGAAATGATGGGGCTTTGGAGCCGCCCGATCCGGCCCCGCGCCCTGCAGCATCTTGTGACGGTGCAGCGCGGAGCAAGCAGCCTGACCTCGGCCCTTTATCGTTTCTCGACGTTCTGGAATCTGCTTTTGGATGACTTTTGTTTTGACCTGCGCAGCAGGCCAAATGAGGTGAAACTGGCTTTGGTGCCTTACTTGGGCGAAACCCAGCCGCAGCGCTTTGGCCACATGTTGATTCTGAAACTGGCGCACGGTTTGTTGTCCTGGCTCAGCGGGTCGGAAACGCCAGTTCAATTGGTTTGCTTTGCCTTTCCCCGCCCGGAATTCGCTGCGGACTATTCGGTTGTCTTCCCGTGTCCTGTCGAATTCGACGCCCCGCAAACCAGCATTCGTTTTGACCCTCGCCAATTCACCCGCCCGATCACCCGCAGCCCTGAGGAGGCGTCGGTGTTTCTTGAGCGCGCGCCGCTGGATTGGATATTCACGGGCTCCCGGGTGCATACAAACAGCCTTCGCGTCCGGGCTTTTCTTTACGGAGCAACATGGCAGTCTTGCCAGCTTACGGATGCAGCCCGAGCGTTGAAAATGACGCCTCGGACATTGAACAGACGCTTGAAAGTCGAAGGAACATCCTTTCAGGACATCAAGGATGCCCTGCGCCGTGACATCGCGATCCGTGCACTACAGCAAAGCACGGACAGTATCGATCAAATCGCCTTTGACACGGGCTTTTCGGCCCCTGCGAATTTCCACAGAGCGTTCCGAAAGTGGACAAACCGGACACCGGGATCATACCGGATGTGAGCTCGATTTCTGTGGGAAAACGCTTTTTTCTGGGTCGTCAGAGAAAGGCAGAAAACCCGTCATGGGCGGCTACCGTCGCCGTATCTGCCAGTGGTGATGCCTAATAACGACGATGCACTCTTTTTCGAGTAATCACGTTCTTCTCTTTCTGGCGCTCGCGCAAAAAGACAAACAAACCAGATCCCAAGATCAGCACGATACCAGTCGCGACAGGCAGATTTGGCAGTTCGCCCCAAATCGCCCATCCCCAAAACACTGCCAAAGGAAGACCGACATATTCGAACGGTGCCACCGTGGCGGCGTCGGCCATACGGTAAGCCTGACCCAGACAATACCCAATGATTGCCGAATTGAACCCCAGCCCGACAAACAACCATCGATCAGTGCCTTCTGGCCAAACCCAAGCCCTTAGCAAGAAGATCAAGCTTTCATTTTCGAATGCATCGGCAAAGCGCCCGTCCCCTGCCACAGACCAGAACAGCAAGCTGACAACGATAAAACACGCCTGAATATAGACAGCCATCGCTGATGCTTTGGATTTGGCACCAAGCAAGCGGGTGAGCACGTTGTTGAGGGCATAGGTGAATGCTGCCACTACGGGCAGGGCATACATCAAAAGACTGACGTCGCGCGCGCCACCAGCTTCCCATGGGCGGGTCATAATTGCCACGCCGAGGAAACCCACAATCACCGCGCCGATGCGCATGGGGCCAACTTTTTCCCCAAGCAAGGGAATGCTGAGCAAAGTGATCATCAGTGGCGCAACGAAGAATACTGCGGTTGCTTCGGCCAGAGGCATGACAGCCAATGCCGTAAAGAATGTCAGATTGGCAACAACGATGAGAACGCCGCGCAAAAGATGAAGCCCGGGTTGATCGGTTTTCAAGATGCGCCAACCGCCTTCCATCTGCACCAAAGCCAGGCTGAACCCGATTCCGATCAGTGATCTGGTGAATACCATTTGATGCAGGGGGTAACCGCCAGACAGGAACTTGATCAGCATATCGTTGATAGAAATCGCCAAAATTCCTATCAGAATGAATGCAATACCTGCTGTTGGGTTTTGCAGCTTTACGTCTGCTGTCATGAGGTGCCCTTTCATGGGGCCACTAACACGTGCCAGCAAACGGGTCACGTCACTTTGCGACGTTCTTTGGTCGCCGCGTGCTGAAGTGAAACTCGATTTGCATTGAGCGTAATGGCGACTTTGTTTTTGAGGATTACCTAACCCGGCAGAATGGCCATGTCATTGAAACCCCAAGTCCCGCGAGATTTAGTCGCTTGGGTCAGTTCTGAAGTGGCACCCCTAGGGTGACGCGCAACGCATTGGATCTGATTTTAAGTACCTGACTTCTACGTAACGGAAGTGTGGCAAACTCAGCCACGTTGCCTCTAACGTCACAGGGCACAATGACAATAGGGGCGGTGCAGTCGGATGTTCGGGAAAGTAGCGAAATCAATTGGCGGTTTAGTGATCGTGGGTGGCGTGGGGCTGGTAAGTTACCTGCTGATTGCGCCACCCGATCTGCTGAAGGTTGGTACAAATTACTCGGCCAAAATTGTCTGTTCGAACGTTTTCATTGTAGGACGTGATCCCGATGAGGTGCTGGCCGCAGACGTTCAAGCGCCGGGACATCCGCTGCTGAAACACGTGTCGATCGAGGTCGATCAAGAGGCGCAAACAGTGCACGCCCGGCTTTTTCGGTTTTTTGCCCCCGCAACCTCACAGTACCGCGACGGGCTTGGTTGCACCAACGTTCATGACGTTGCTCTAAGCGCAGAAACGCTTATGGCGCTCGATCCTTTGCCTGCGGGCCTTTGGCCAAAAGGCAACGATGTAGCTCTTTCGCAGGATGCAAAGGTTCAGACCGTCATGTCTGATGAAAGCTTGCTTGGTGAAGGATACCGCGCGGTCGTGGTGGTTCGAAACGGGCGCATTGTTGCCGAACGCTATGCTGAAGGGTTTGACGCGCAAACCCCTTTGCTGGGGTGGTCCATGACCAAAACCGTTACGACCGGGTTGATTGGAACTTTAGTTGAAACAGGTCAGATGAGCATAACGGACAATCTGGTAGATAGCTTTCCGGACTGGGCCGAGGACTCTCGTCGTGACATTTCCTTGGCTGAAATGCTGTCCATGACCAGCGGATTGAACTGGGATGAAGAATATGGCGATGTCTCTGATGTGACCCGAATGCTGTATCTCAGCAATGATATGGCTGGCTTTGCGGCGGATCGAGCGCCTGAAGCCGAAACCGGTACGGATTTCAATTATTCTTCTGGAACAACCACTGTTTTGTCCCGTGTTTGGCAGGACCAGTTGCCGGATGGCGGGCTGACCTATCCGCAAACTGCGCTGTTTGAGCCGCTGGGCATGACCTCAGCGATCCTTGAGACGGATGCCAACGATACGTTTATCGGGTCCAGTTATATGTATGCCACGGCCCGCGATTGGGCCCGGTTTGGCCAGCTTTTGTTGCAAAAGGGTGTTTGGAACAATACCCGGGTCCTGCCGGAAGGCTTTGTGGACTGGATGGTCGAACCGGTGGCTGCCTCAAACGGGCGCTATGCCAAGGGGCACCTTTGGCTGGAATCTCCAGGAGATTTTCCGCCCTTTGAAGACGCATACTGGCTACAGGGGCATGACGGCCAGTTCATCGGTGTGTTCCCGTCTCATGACATGATCGTTTTGCGGATGGGATTGACCCCGTCTCGGTTGGGTTACTCTTCCTTGCCGTTGGCGCAAGCGTTGATTACAGCCTTTGGGGACGATCCGTCTTAACTGACCTCTTCATCCCGCTCCTGCAAGGGTAGCGACTTTGGCAGGCTGCAACCGGCTCAGGACACCGGGTCGCAGGTCTGGGACTTGCATGTGGCACAGTTTTAGTATACCGCCGCATACAAATTGAAAGTGCCGGCCTTTTGACTGCCGGTACACCCAGCTAAATGGTCGGACCCGTCATGAGCCTCTATACTGATTACCTGAATGAAATCGAAACCCGCAAAGAGCAGGGCCTGAGCCCAAAACCCATCGATGATGGGGCTTTGGCGAAGGAAATCATTGATCAGATCCGTGATCCCCAGAACGAACATCGCGCAGACTCGCTGAACTATTTCATCTACAATACGCTGCCCGGCACAACCAGCGCGGCTGGCGAAAAGGCCAGCTTTCTGAAAGAGGTCATTCTGGGCGAAGCTGACGTCGAAGAAATCTCGCAGGACTTTGCGTTCGATCTGTTGTCGCATATGAAAGGTGGCCCCTCGGTCGAGGTTCTTCTGGACCTTGCGCTGGGCGATGACGCCGCAGTTGCTGGCAAAGCGGCGGAAGTGCTGAAAACACAAGTCTTCCTGTACGACGCCGACACCGACCGACTGAAGGCCGCGCTCAAGGGCGGCAACACCGTCGCGCGGGATATCTTGGAAAGCTATGCCAAGGCCGAGTTTTTCACCAAGCTGCCCGACATCGACGAGGAAATCGAAATCGTCACATATGTTGCTGCCGAAGGTGACATTTCCACAGACCTTCTGTCGCCGGGCAATCAGGCACACTCGCGCGCCGACCGCGAACTGCACGGCAAGTGCCTGATCTCGGAAAAGGCGCAGCAGGAAATTCAGGATCTGAAGCTTCAGCACCCCGGCAAACGTGTCATGCTGATCGCTGAAAAAGGAACCATGGGTGTTGGTTCTTCACGTATGTCCGGCGTAAACAATGTGGCGCTTTGGACCGGTAAGCAAGCCAGCCCCTATGTGCCGTTTGTCAACTTTGCCCCAATCGTCGCGGGTACGAATGGCATCTCTCCGATCTTCCTGACCACCGTCGGTGTAACCGGTGGCATCGGTCTGGACCTGAAGAACTGGGTTAAAAAGGTGGACGAGTACGGCAATGCGATCCTGAACAATGACGGCAACCCGATCTTGGAAGAGAAGTACTCGGTCGCCACAGGCACGGTTCTGAAGATCAACACCAAAGACCACAAACTGCTGAGCGAAGATGGCGATGAGTTGGTCGACGTATCCTCGTCCTTTACCCCGCAAAAAGTGGAATTCATGAAGGCCGGGGGCTCTTACGCCATTGTCTTTGGAAAGAAGCTGCAAACATTTGCGGCCGAGACGCTGGGTGTCGAAGCACCTTTGGTCTTTGCCCCGTCCAAGGAAATCAGCCACGAAGGCCAGGGCCTGACCGCAGTCGAGAAGATCTTTAACAAGAACGCATTGGGCACCACGCCGGGCAAAACCCTGCACGCGGGTTCGGACGTTCGCGTGAAGGTCAACATTGTCGGCTCGCAAGACACCACCGGTCTGATGACCATGCAGGAACTTGAGGCGATGGCCGCGACCGTTGTGGCGCCCAGCGTTGATGGGGCTTATCAGTCCGGCTGCCACACTGCATCGGTCTGGGATGCCAAGGCGCAGGCCAACACGCCACGCCTGATGAAGTTCATGAATGACTTCGGACTTGTCACCGGACGTGACCCCAAAGGCGTCTATCATTCGATGACCGACGTGATCCACAAGGTGCTGAACGACATCACCGTGGATGACTGGTCGGTCATTATCGGCGGTGACAGCCACACCCGCATGTCCAAAGGCGTCGCCTTTGGCGCGGACTCGGGCACTGTTGCGCTGGCACTGGCGACCGGTGAAGCCTCGATGCCGATCCCGGAGTCGGTCAAGGTGACCTTCAAAGGCAAAATGGCCGATCACATGGACTTCCGCGATGTGGTGCATGCAACCCAGGCGCAAATGCTGGACCAGCACGGCGACAACGTGTTCCAGGGTCGTGTGATCGAAGTGCATATTGGCACGCTGCTGGCGGATCAGGCCTTCACCTTCACCGACTGGACAGCCGAGATGAAGGCCAAGGCATCGGTCTGTATCTCGAATGATGAGACCCTGATCGGTTCGCTGGAATTGGCCAAGTCGCGCATCCAGATCATGATCGACAAGGGCATGGAGCATGAAAACGGCATGCTGCAAAAGCTGATCAACATCGCGGACGCGCGCATCGCCGAGATCAAATCGGGTGAAAAACCCGCGCTGCAGCCGGATGACAACGCGAAATACTTCGCTGAAGTCGTCGTCGATCTGGATCAGATTGTTGAACCGATGATCGCCGACCCGGATGTTCACAATGCCGATGTTTCCAAGCGCTATACCCACGACACGATCCGCCCGATCTCGTACTACAAAGCCGAAAAGCATGTCGATCTGGGCTTTGTTGGTTCGTGCATGGTGCATAAGGGGGACATCAAGATTGTCGCCCAGATGTTGAAGAACCTTGAGAAGGAAGCCGGTAAGGTCGAATTCAAGGCGCCGCTGGTCGTCGCGGCCCCAACCTACAACATCATCGACGAGTTGAAAGAAGAGGGTGACTGGGAAGTGCTTGAGAAATACTCGGGCTTCGAATTCGACGATCTTTTCCCGAAACAGAATGCCCGCACCGAGTACGAAAACATCCTCTACTTGGAACGTCCGGGTTGTAACCTGTGCATGGGCAACCAGGAAAAAGCCGCCAAGGGGGATACGGTTCTGGCCACCTCGACCCGCCTGTTCCAGGGCCGTGTCGTGGCGGATGCGCCAGACAAGAAGGGTGAAAGTCTGCTGGCCTCGACCCCGGTTGTCGTGCTGTCGGCTATCTTGGGCCGCACCCCAAATATCGACGAGTACAAGACCGCTGTTGAAGGCATCGACTTGACCAAATTCGCGCCTTCGACTGAAAAGCCAGCGGGCACGAAGTCAGCGCACTTCTAAACGCCGCCGTCGACGCTGAGAATACTTCGCCCGGGCACCCTGCAGGTGACCGGGCGTTTTCATTCGTTGAATTCAAGCTGCGGTTGCGTTTGCCGAAAAGGCGATCCGCATTCAAAGAATAGGCAACGGTCCACGGGTCTTGGTTTGGCGAAGTACAAAATTGCTGCGCGTGTCGCGGACCAGCCCGGACTTCAAGAGTCGTTGCATGATGAAGACCTCCAGATCTTCGGGCGTTTTCGCATAGACTTTCAGTATGAAATCGTGATCCCCGGTGATCGATGCACATTCAACAATCTGCGGTTCGGTTTCGACCAAACGCAGGAAATCTGCAATGCTCTTTTCCTGGTGATCCTTAAGCGCAACATGGACATACGCGATGGCGTTTAGCCCAACGGCCTTGGCGGGCACTTGCGCGCGATAGCCTGTAACAACTCCGGACGCTTCAAGATCGCGAACACGCCGCCAGCATTGCGAGGCCGATAACCCGGTTCGGTCCGCCAGCTCCTGCATAGACAGACGTCCACTGATCTGAAGCTCGCGCAGGATATCGATGTCAGCAGGATGAAGCATATGTTTCGCAAACTTAAGTTTTCCGATCTATTTCAATCAAATTAGCGAGAAATAGTCAGTAATCAAAACAAATCTCCCACGTGTGACGCGGTATCCTGTTCCTCAGCAGGAGGAAGCGGATGCCAAAATCGACCAAATACGTCGCCAAAGTCGCCGACGCGCGTGGCCATATCGCCTATACGGATGAAGAAAACGCCGTTTGGGCCGATCTATACGCAGCGCAGGAGGATAATGTTCAGCGCTATATGGCACGCGAATATCTGGACGGGCTGGCGCGTCTTGAGTTGCCAAAGACCAAGGTGCCGTCTTGCGCTGATATCTCGGATCGGCTTCTGGACCTGACGGGGTGGCGGGTGCAGCCGGTTCCGGCCCTGATCGGCTTCAAGACGTTCTTTGGTATGCTCGCGGATCGCGTGTTTCCGGCAGCCTCGTTCATTCGGTCGCGCGAGGACTTCGACTATATCGAAGAGCCGGATATTTTTCATGAGATCTTCGGCCACACCCCGCTGCTCAGTGACCCACGTTTTGCCGCGTTCAGCCACGCCATCGGCAAGGCAGGCCAGCAGGCGACGGATGCAGATTACGCCTGGCTGATCAGGCTATACTGGTTTTCCATCGAATTTGGGCTTCGCCGACAGGACGGTCAGATCAAGGCTTTGGGATCGGGGCTGGCGTCGTCGCCGACTGAACTGGTTTATGCCGTAACCAGTGACATCCCGGATCGCGACGCGTTTGACATCCTGACAATTCTGCGCACGCCTTATCGGATCGACATGCACCAGATGGGGTATTTTGTGCTCGACGACCCAGAGGATTTGTTCGAAGCTGCCGAGCGGGACCTGTTGGCCGATGTCCGGCACGCGCGTCGTCTGGGGTTGTTACCAAACAAGTTTCCGGAAAAGGTTACGGCAGCAGAATAGCCGCGTCGCCCATCTTCAGACGGACAGGTCTTTGTACATGTACGTGGTCGGTTCCAAACTGGGTTCGAACGGATTGCGGCAATAATTCGGTATTTCCCCTGCAATTTGAAACCCGAGGCTTTGGTACAGCATCCGTGAGGGATCGCTGCTGCGCGTATCCAGCACCAGCATCGTGCGGTGCAAGCTGCGGGCGTGTTGAAAAAGCGCCGCCATCAAAGCGCGGCCATACCCGCGACGCCGCGCGTTTGGATGAACCAGCAGCTTTGCGACATCCGCACGGTGAGGTTGGTTGGGCATGGCTGCCGGGACAAGTTGCACGGTACCTAAAACGCGCGCGCCGTCATAGGCCGCGAAGATCTCTAAAGCGCCCGCGTTTAATCCCGGCCGCACGTTCTGCTGCCAATAGTTTCGCGCGTCTTCCTGCGCAAAGGGCAGGATAAACCCAATACTGGCCCCGTCATGGACACAGGCGTGCAAAATCTCTGCCAGATCATCTAAGGCGGCATCGAATTCTGAACAAATCAGACGTGTGATCATACCAGCACCAGTAGATACCGTGCGCCTCGTTCAGCGCCTGTTTCAAACCGGGTCGGACCAGATAGATGATAACGCAGACAATCCCCTGCGCTCAGATCGTGTGGCGTTCCGTCAACCGTCAACGTCAGCGCGCCATCGATCAGGATCAGGTGATGTTCTTGCCCCGACTTGGGCGGCGTCTCGTACGTGATCACGGTGTTACGCGGCAGGTGGCCCTCCACGACCTCAGCGTTCAGACCGTTCGCAGGAGGAGACACGGCGCGGCGGGTGTATCCCGTTTCGGGATCGCTCCATTCCGTCTGATGTTCAAACGGAACCTTGGGGTCAAAACTGTCTTCGACCATCATCAACAGGCGTGACATCGGTAAATCGTATGCGGCACATAAACGACCAAGGTTTTCTGCCGTAGGGCTGACGTCGCCCTTCTCCATCCGAGACAAGGTGGCGCGACTGATGCCACTGTGCTCAGACAATTGGTCCAGAGACCATCCACGCCCGCGGCGGAGTTCATTCAATCGGCTGGCAAGGCGGTTCGAGAGCGTGTCGAGCATAAATCATATAATAGAAAAAATTCCAGATATGAGAAAGATATTCCAAAACAAATAAACTGTAAATGAAAAAAGGGTGCGGAAACCTCGCACCCTTTGTGGTTTGCGTCGAATTGGAAGGTTACTTCCAGCCAACCTCGTTAAAGATCTTTTGCGCTTCGGGAATGTTCTTGGCAACTTCGGATAGGTTCACTTCGTCAGCCTTGAACTCGCCCAAGGTAGCGACAGACTCGGCCAGCGCGACACTAGGTACAGCCGGGTATTCGTCATTACCTGCCGAGAAATATTGCTGCGCCTGATCGCCTGCCAGATACTCAAGGAAGAGGATCGCGTTTTCTTTGTTCGGCGCGTTTGCCGCAACGCCGCCGCCTGACAGATTCATGTGGGCTCCATAACCTTCCTGGTTCGGGAAGACCCAGCCGATCATGTCACGGTCAGCAGACAGGCCTTTAACATCTTTGCGGATTGCCCGCGCAAAGTAATAGGTGTTCGAGACTGCGATGTCACATTCACCCGATGCGATGCCACGCAGTTGGTCGGTGTCGCCGCCCTGTGGATCACGCGCCATGTTGGCGACAATGCCTTCGGCCCAGGTTTTCGCGGCGTCGGCGCCTTGGTGGGTGATGATCGAGGCCAACAGGGTCTGGTTGTACGTGTTGGTCGACGAGCGGATGCAGATCAGGCCCTTATACTCTGGCTTGGCCAAATCGGCATAAGTGGCCGGTGGGTTGGTGACGTTTTCTTTGTTGTAAAAGATAATCCGACCGCGCTGCGAAAAGCCAAACCACTGGTTGTCGCTGTCTTGCAGATTTGCGGGGATGCGCTCTTCCAGGGTTGCGCTTTCGATGGCCTGCAAGATGCCTGCGTCCTTGGCGCGAGCTAGGCGCGAAGTGTCAACGGTCAGCATCACGTCTGCGGGCGAGTTTGTGCCTTCGGCTTCCATCCGCGCGATCAATTCGTCGGCTTTGCCTTCGATGCGATTGATCTTGATGCCGGTTGCGTCTTCGAAATCGGTATACAGACGTTCATCGGTGTCATAGTGGCGCGACGAATAAAGGTTCAGTTCCCCTTCAGCGACGGCGGAGGTGGCAATCAATGCCGACAGTGCGGCGACGATGCAGGTGGAGGAGTTCAGCATGATGCGTCCCATTGTTGAATTCAGAGAGTGGACATTAATCCGACTGATTTGATCAATTATACGATTCCCGGCGGGATGCAAGGAAATCCGACGAAAATAGTTGGGTAAATGTCAGAAAGAGGTATTGGGTGAAACTTGAAACACTTTTTTGCACGTATTGGCCGCAGGGGCCGAGCGAGTTAGTTTGGCATTACAGCTTTTCTGCGACAGGCAGAGTCGGATTGAGTAGTGCACGAAAAGGATCAGTTGATGCCCGAAACACTTGCGGAAAAACTGGAAAAATCAAACCTTGGACATTGGATGGCCCGCTACGAAAGCTTCATGGTTTTTGTAGGTGTCGTCGGACCATTTGCGACCCTGCCGCAACTGATGAAGCTCTATTTTACGCATACAGAACACGCGACTGGCCAGTCTTTGGTGTCATGGTCGCTGTATGCCGCTGTCTCATTCCTGTGGTTCGCTTACGGTTTGATTGTTGGGAAGCTGCCGATCTATGTCGGCAATGGCATTTCAATGGTTCTGAACATCTTGATGGTGATCGGGATTCTGATTCACGCCGGGGTCACGTTCTAAAAAGCGCCGGGCGCAGGTAACCCCCGCCAAACGGTGCAGTTCCCTACATCTTTTTTCGGGTCAACCGCCGATGTTCGTGGAGCTGGCGCTGCGTCATGCCGGGCGCGAAATTGCCGCCTTTGCGACGTGCCGCCCTGTATTCTGACAATCTGAACTGCCCACGACTAAGCTACTGTCGTTTCTTTGATTGTTTTCCAGCCTGGCGAGGCTGTGGGGCCGGCTCAGGCTCTGGGTCGGGGTCTTCACCCATGACCGGATTTTCGGCAAGCATCGCCGCAGTCACGGCCTCCATATATTTCTGAAGCAGAATAGGGGGGTCCGCAGGTGCCAGTTTGATGGTCAACCTGCTCGCGCCTTCCTGGCTGTATGCGTAGCGAGAGGAATAGCTGGCATTGACCTGTGCGGCCACCGGACCCCAGCCACCTTTGACGGATGCACTGCCTGACTTTTCCTTTTGTTTCGTCATCGAGATCGCCATTTTCACTTCGATCTCAGCTTCCTGAACGGCATAAAACGCGGGAAGAAAACCCATCGAAACAAGGCTGAATTCTTTGCCGGGTCCACTTGGGTTGGACAGGTCGGGCAGCATAATCTTCTGATCGGCCATGTATTTGGCAACATCGGTCGAGTGACGATCCAGTTCTGATTGCGACTCGGCGACGGAAAGGGCCAGTTTTTGAACCATTTCCGCAAAGGGGACGTTTAGCAATTCCTGCCCGATACTCATCTTCGAACTCCTGTTCCAAATTCAGTCTACTTGATAATTTTCGTGGGGGACCGCCTCCTGACGGAAAATGTGACTTTTGAAGCGTTCTGGCTGATCACCTGCTTCTTTGCATTGGTCGCAATCTGGGCGGTTTCACCATCCTGACCCAATCCAACAAAGGCTTCGACTTTCACGTTGTCGATGGTGAAATCGTCGCTGTCGTTAGATCCGGCCAGAATCTGTTCTCCCAGTGCTTGCGAGAATTTCTGCGCGTCGACGATCTGCGTGTCTTTATCGTCTGCCATCACCTCGGCGGCAGCACTGGCCAATGGGTTCGTCACGGGCGGCAAACCGGCCCCGACCATCATTTCACCGCCATCCTCCAACTCATCAATCCTGTCTTCCAGGTCCGAGATGGTCTGCCTTAGTTCGTTTTCACGTGTCTCCATGGCGGTCAGCCTGTCCGAAAGAGACTTGAGCAAAAGCGTAAACGCTTCGGGCATTTCGGTAACCCGAACTTCTATCGGTTGCTTTCGATCGGAATCAGCCATCTTCGGGCCTGCCGGTCTCATCCTCGTGAACGGGTCCGGGGACAAAACGCATGCGCATGGTGGACGCGCTTTTTGAGTCGAGCGTATCGGTCTGCGTCAGCTTTGGGCCCCAAAGAAAGCTGAACAGCCTGTCTTCTTCCCCTTGCTCGCTGGACATTTCCATGACCACTTTCAGTTCAACGTCGACATCTTGCATATGATAAAAGACAGGCGGTATGCCCATGTCGCGCAGTTCCTGCGGATAGTTCTTAAGTGCTTCCAGCTGGTCTCTGCTCAGTTGTTCCGCAGCCTGGGCAACGCTTTTGCCGATATCGGCAACCATGTCCGTCAGAGTTGTACCAAATATTGCATGAGGGTCATCGTTGGCCAAATCAGACCTCCTGACATCATAAATCAATCAAACGTTAACACGAGAACGACTTATAACAATGAGAAATGTCAGGTTAAGACTTCGCCGCTTTTGGCGAGCGAATTACAGCGGCAGCGCATGTTCGGCAGGCTCGCCATTCGCAGATTGTTGTCAGGCACAAAAAAACCGCGCTGAAAAGCGCGGTTCTTTAAAAGATATTTAAGCAGTTCTTAGCCCTGACGAGCTTTGAACTTGCGCTGCGTCTTGTTGATCACGTAGACGCGGCCTTTGCGACGCACAATACGGCAATCACGGTGCCGGTTCTTGAGCGAGCGGAGCGAGTTCTTGACCTTCATGGTCTGTCTCCAATCTGCGGCGCCTTCATCAAAGACGTGGCCAGCGCCTGGGTTAGTCGGGTGCCCCGGAAGCCCGGAACAGTGAATAGATGGTGGGCGGTACAAGGATCGAACTTGTGACCCCTTCGATGTCAACGAAGTGCTCTACCGCTGAGCTAACCGCCCACTTTTCCTTTGCGTGCCCTGCCCCATAACGAAATGGGGCGCGGATCACCGCGCCGGTAGCGGGGTCTATAAAAGGAGTCGTTCAGGGGTTCAAGGGGTTTGGAAGAACAATTTTCCAGTCTATGTTGATTACGAACATGGAGTGATCATGCAGAACGCAGCCTTTGTATTGGATATGCCCGAAAACCGCAGTTCATGCGTGGTTTTTTCATCCCCTCACAGCGGGCGAGAGTATCCTGAGGCCTTTCTAAAGCGTTCGGTGCTGAATCAAAACGTGATTCGGTCGTCGGAAGATGCCTTTGTGGATCAACTGTTTGCCCCTGCTGCTGAATACGGTGCACCCTTGATCAAGGCTGCCATGCCGCGTGCGTATCTGGATTTGAATCGCAGTCTGGATGAGCTTGACCCCGCCCTTATCAGCGGTGCGCGCAGACATGGGCACAACCCGCGAGTCGCTTCTGGGTTAGGGGTGATTCCCCGCGTCGTGGCCAACGGTCGGGCAATCTACAGCGGAAAGCTGACCATGGATGAAGCGCGGTTGCGTATCGATACCTACTGGCGTCCCTATCACGCACGATTGAAATCCCTGCTGGCCGAATCGCATGAGAAATTTGGTCAGGCAATATTGGTGGATTGCCACTCGATGCCGCACGAGGCGGTTTCAATGGCCGGTACGGCGCGCAGCAAACGTCCGGATATTGTGTTAGGCGATCGGTTTGGCGCGTCAGCCTCTTCGGAAATCGTGGACCTTGTTGAATCGGCCTTTGCTGCGGCAGGATTGATCGTGGCGCGAAACGCGCCGTTCGCCGGGGCCTATGTCACCCAGACCTATGGCCGTCCGGGGCGCCATCAGCACGCCATTCAGATCGAGATCGACCGCTCACTCTATATGAACGAAGAGAAGATCACGCCAAATGCCAATTTTATGGCATTTTCGAAGCTCTTGCGGCAGGTGGTGCGCGAAATCTCCAGCATCGGGTCGGAACCGGTTCGTTTGGCGGCCGAATAACCTCAGCGCAGCGCGCGGCCTTTGACGATGGCATCCGAGCCAAACCTTTGTCGGATCTCGTCGGTGGCCCGTTCCGCCTGCGATCTGCGCGCAGCGCCCGGATCAAGCAGATCGCCCGAGATGTCGGCCTGATCCGCCGAGCACAGATCAGACAAACCACATCCCAAAAGCCGGTAAGGCCCCTGATCGCCCACCTGATCAAACAACCCTTTTGCTGTACGATAGATCCTATCGGCGATCTGGGTCGCATCGCGAAGTGACACGCGTCGGGTCAGGGTTTTGTGATTGGCCTTCTTCAGTTTGAGCGTGACAACCCGTCCGGCCAGATCTTTGGCCTTGGCCCGATCCGAAACTTTCAGTGCCATACGCCACAAATGCCCGTCCAGGATCTCGGGGTTGGCCGTATCTTCAGAAAATGTGGTCTCGTTGCTGATGGATTTCATAGGCTCATGAGCCGAGACACGCCGTTTGTCCTGCCCCCGGGCCAGATGCCACAGGCGATACCCCATCGCGCCGAAGCGTTCCGTCAGCGCCTCTTGATCCCAGCGCAGCAAATCGTTGAAGGTTCGTATCCCCGCCCGGTCCAGCGATTCTTGGGCCGCTGGGCCAATACCCCAGATCAGCCGCACGGGTTTGTCGTTCAGGAACGTTGCCGTCTCGGCCTTGCCGATCACCGAAAAACCACGCGGTTTGTCGAGGTCTGACGCAACCTTGGCGAGGAACTTGTTGTGGCTCAGCCCGATGGACCCTGTCACGCCCAGCTCCTCCTTCATGCGTTTGACCAGGCGCGCCAGCATGACGGCGGGCGGCGCGCCGTGCAGGCGTTCAGTGCCTGACAGATCCATGAACGCTTCGTCCAGAGACAGTGGTTCCACGACCGGCGTCAACTCATCCATCATGGCGCGGATGTGGCGCGACACTTCGGCGTAAACGGACATGCGTGGTTTGATTACCACCGCGTCCGGGCAGAGTTGCAGCGCTTTGAACATGGGCATCGCGGAACGCACCCCCCGGATCCGGGCCACGTAACACGCCGTTGAAACCACACCCCGTTTCCCGCCACCAATGACGACAGGCTTGTCCGCAAGCTCGGGATTGTCGCGCTTTTCAACCGATGCATAGAAGGCGTCGCAATCCATATGAGCGATGGACAGGTCAAAGAGCTCGGGGTGCAACTTGACCCTGGGGCTGCCGCAGACCGGACAGCGCCGTTCGTTTGTCAAAGGTGTCAGGCAATCTCGGCAAAGACCGGGCATCTGCGCCCTCATGCGTTCCGCAGTTGGCTAGGACATCACTTATACCAGCTTCGGCGCTGGATCAAAGCTCCGGTTTTTGCTGTGGGGCCTTCTGAAAAGAAGCCCCCCGCTGCGTGGCGGGGGGAAGTAACGAACCTCAGGAAGAAGCGGTTCGTTGGGGAGTATTGCCCCGAGAATCGCTGAATTTCCCAAGTTTCGATAGGCCGATGACGGTTTCGCAAAAACTCGTAATTTGAATGTGTGTTTTCCGGCACAGGGACGATTTGGCGCGGTTTCCCCACAAAGTGACGCAAGGTCAACTTGTTATCTGGCAAACCGAACGTGCAAACCTGACGAATTGATCTGGTTCAGTCAGTGAACTTTCAAAGAATTTAGCTCTGCCAGAACGGCTTCGGCAGCGGCTTTCGGGTCTTGTGACTGATAAATCGGACGGCCAACCACGATGTGATCTGCACCATCCAGAATCGCACTGGCTGGCGTAGCCACACGTTTCTGATCACCCAGCGCAGCACCGGCAGGGCGCACACCGGGGGTGACAATCAGGCGACCTTCGGCTTGGGGCAGCGCGCGGATCAGGGCGGCCTCCTGCGGGCTAGCGATGACGCCATCTGCTCCGGCTTCCAGCGCCTTGGCGGCGCGTTCGACAACCAAATCTTGCACGTCGCCGTCTTTCAGAAGGCTGGCGTCCAGATCGTCACGGTTCAGCGAAGTCAGGATCGTCACAGCGAGGATTTTCAGGTCTTTGCCCGAAGCCCCTTCTTTTGCGGCGCGCACCACATGCGGGTCGCCATGCACGGTCAGAAAATCCAGATCGAACTGCGCCAGCCCCCGTACGGCGTTTTCCACCGTATTGCCGATGTCGAACAGTTTCATGTCCAGAAAGATGCGTTTGCCGTGGTCTTGTTTCAGTTCGTTGGCCAAAGCCAAACCACCACCGGTCAGCATACCCAAACCAATTTTATAAAAAGACACGCTGTCGCCCAACCGTTCAGCCATGGCCAGACCTTGCAGGGCATTGGGGACATCGAGGGCTACGATCAGACGGTCATCGGACATGGGGCGCTCCTTTTTGGCAAACGTCTGCGTCCTAACGGGTTCGGGCGGTTCTGTCCATCTTCGAGGCTGGGCGCGGACACGTTCATTTTGTGCTATCGTGCCGGGCATTGAGCACTTGATTTCAGAGTAAGGGACAGAAAATGAAAAAGCTGGTTGTGCTGGGCGTATTGGTTGCGCTGGCTGCATGTGACGAAACCCCGCCCGAAACACCGGAAACCGGGGCTGCTCCTGCACCGGCGAATGATGATCTGCGTCTTGTGGGTGGCTACAGGTCCGAGGATGATTGGTGCCAGCTTACGGGCGAAACAGCCTTTACTGGCAATTTCCTGGATCACACGGCCGATCTGGTGTCGTGCCCGACGGGAAGTGCGGCGGCGCAGTCTTTGGTGGATGATCTGGGTGCGGTTCAGGTTGCCGAGACCGGGGGTTACACCGTTTACACCATACAGCGCGAATAGCGGTGATTTCTGCGTCTTAGCCTCTTGAACCGGCAAAGATATTTCCCAGATTGAATGTGAGGCTTCGACCGATATGTGCTGCCAAGCGGGCATGTCAAAACGGGGCGCTTGGAAAAGGAGAATATCATGGACTTGAACAAGTTCACCGAGCGGGCACGGGGATTCGTGCAGGCTGCGCAGACCATTGCGCTGCGTGAGGGGCACCAGAGGCTGGAGCCCACACATATACTCAAAGCATTGATGGATGACGATCAGGGGCTGGCCAGCAACCTGATCACACGCGCAGGCGGCGCGCCAAACCGCGTGGTTGAAGCGCTGGACGCGGCCATGGGTAAGATCCCGAAGGTCAGCGGCGACGCGAGCCAGATTTACATGGACGGCCAAACCGCCAAAGTTCTGGACGAGGCTGAGAAGATCGCCACCAAGGCGGGCGACAGCTTTGTGCCGGTCGAACGGGTGCTGATGGCGCTGTGTATGGTGACATCCAAAGCCAAGGACGCTTTGGAAGCAGGGGCTGTATCCGCCCAGAAGCTGAATGAAGCGATCAATGACATCCGCAAGGGTCGCACTGCTGACACGGCGTCGGCGGAAGAGGGCTATGACGCGCTCAAGAAATATGCGCGCGATCTGACTGAAGCTGCGGCTGAAGGTAAGATTGACCCGATCATTGGGCGGGATGAGGAAATCCGCCGCTCGATGCAGGTTCTGTCGCGCCGTACCAAGAACAACCCGGTTCTGATCGGGGAACCTGGCGTGGGTAAAACCGCGATTGCTGAAGGCATGGCCCTGCGCATCGTCAACGGCGACGTACCGGAATCGCTGAAGGACAAGAAGCTGCTCGCGCTCGACATGGGCGCGCTGATTGCTGGCGCGAAATACCGTGGTGAGTTCGAAGAACGACTCAAGGCCGTTCTGACCGAAGTGACCGAGGCCGCTGGTGAGATCATTCTGTTCATTGATGAGATGCATACGCTGGTTGGGGCCGGGAAGTCCGACGGCGCGATGGATGCTGCCAACCTGATCAAGCCTGCGCTTGCCCGGGGTGAGCTGCATTGTATCGGCGCGACCACGCTGGACGAGTATCGTAAATACGTCGAAAAAGACGCGGCCCTTGCGCGCCGGTTCCAGCCTGTGATGGTGACCGAGCCAACCGTCGAGGATACGATCAGCATCCTGCGGGGCATCAAGGAAAAGTACGAGCTGCACCATGGCGTACGCATCTCGGATTCGGCATTGGTGTCGGCGGCGACGCTCTCGCATCGCTATATCACTGACAGGTTCCTGCCAGATAAAGCCATCGACCTTGTTGATGAGGCAGCGTCGCGCCTGCGGATGGAGGTTGACTCCAAGCCGGAAGAACTCGACCAGCTGGATCGCCAAATCCTGCAGATGCAGATCGAGGAAGAGGCGCTGAAGCTTGAAGATGACGCGGCCTCGAAGGATCGACTGGAAACCTTGCAAAAGGATCTGGCCGATCTGCAGGAGAAATCTGCCGAGATGACGGCTCAATGGCAGGCCGAACGCGACAAGCTGGCCGGTACCCGCGATCTGAAAGAGCAGCTCGACAAAGCGCGGGCTGATCTGGAAATCGCCAAGCGCGAAGGTAACCTGGCCAAGGCCGGTGAGCTGTCCTATGGCGTCATCCCCGAGCTGGAGAAAAAGCTGACCGAGGCCGAAAACGCCGAAAGCAACGCCATGATGGCCGAGGAAACGGTGCGCCCGACGCAGATCGCTGCTGTGGTCGAACGCTGGACGGGTATTCCGACCTCGAAAATGCTGGAAGGTGAGCGTGAAAAGTTGCTGCGGATGGAAGACGATCTGCATTCCCGCGTGATCGGTCAGGATGCTGCGGTGACCGCTGTCGCCAATGCCGTACGTCGCGCGCGTGCGGGCCTGAACGACGAAGGTCGCCCGCTGGGCTCGTTCCTGTTCCTCGGCCCGACCGGTGTGGGTAAGACAGAGCTGACCAAGGCCGTAGCGAACTTCCTGTTCGACGACGACAATGCGATGGTCCGTATCGACATGTCCGAGTTCATGGAGAAGCATGCCGTTGCCCGTCTGATCGGTGCCCCTCCGGGCTATGTCGGCTATGACGAAGGCGGTGTGCTGACCGAAGCCGTACGGCGCAGGCCCTATCAGGTTGTGCTGTTTGATGAGGTCGAAAAAGCGCACCCGGATGTGTTCAACGTCCTTTTGCAGGTTCTCGACGATGGCGTGCTGACCGATGGTCAGGGCCGCACCGTGGATTTCAAGCAGACGCTGATCATCCTAACGTCGAATCTTGGGTCTCAGGCGCTCAGCCAGTTGCCCGAAGGTGCGGACAGCGCGCAAGCACGACGGGATGTGATGGATGCGGTCCGGGCCCATTTCCGGCCCGAGTTCCTGAACCGTCTGGACGAGACGATCATCTTCGACCGCCTCAAGCGGGGTGATATGGATGGCATCGTCGAAATCCAGATGGCACGTCTGCAAAAACGTCTGGCCGCCCGCAAGATCGAGCTGGTGCTGGACGACGGTGCCAAGGAGTGGCTGGCCAATGAAGGCTATGATCCGGTCTTTGGTGCCCGACCGTTGAAGCGCGTGATCCAGCGCGCGCTTCAGAACCCGCTGGCCGAAGCGCTGCTGGCTGGTGAGATCAAGGATGGCGAGACCGTTCCCGTCACCGCGGGTCCAGACGGGCTGATCATAGGCGACCGGCTTGGGACGTCAGACCGACCCCGTCCTGATGATGCCGTGGTGCATTAATTTCCCAACTCAGAAAACCCGCCATTCCGGCGGGTTTTTTGTTATTCTGACTTAGCCGTCCGCATTATTCGGCTAGGGCGCGCGCAACTAATACTGTTTGAACCTTTTTTGCGAGTGAATTTTCTTATGTCTCAGGAAGACGCGAACCAGAGATTGGACAAGATTGAAGACGCAATCGTCCTGCTTACGAAACTATCCACGCCCAAACCAAAGACCTTTTGGGATCGGCTTTCCACCGACAAAATTCGAGACGCCATCTACATCATCGGTATCCCGGCCCTGCTGTTCACAACCTATCTGGAATTCGACAAGTTCTATCTCAGCCGCGAGAACATCCGGCTCGAGGAAAAGCGTAATACGGCTATATCGCGACTGGACCAGCTACAGGATATCAACAGCGAGATTTATCAGCTTCAGACTCAGGGTGATGAAAATGTCGCCTTTGCGCTGATCGAAGCGAAACGCGGTCAGATCGCGCGTTTGACCGACACTGTTTATCTGACCTGGGTTGAACAGCCCGAGATGCTGAAGCGTCACGACCTCAATGCGTTGGCAGAGGCATTGTTGGTGCAGAGTCGGACTGATGACGCGTTGCGGGTTGCCAGTACAGTCGCGGTGGATGATTTGAAACCGATCGACGCGATTGACCAACAGATACTCAAGGCGCGGATTCAATTTGCGCAAGGCCCTGCTCAGGACATAGAAGCCGCGCGGCAGCACCTGCGAGAGGCTGTTCCGCTTGTTGAAGAAATCGAACGATCGGGCAGCCAGTTTCTGATGCAGGAAAAAATGTTGCAGGTGCGTCTGATTAACGAAGCCTGGCTAGGGGAGCCCTGCGAGACTTTGGCGCCAATGGCGGATGCGCTGGCAGAGCTGAGGGCGTTTAATCTGGAAGCAGGTTCTGTTGAGGATCAGTATCAATCCGCAGTCACCGTGCGTGCGGTTAGGTCCAAATGCCGTCCATGAGGGCAAGAACACCACCAGGATGGTGGAGTTCTTTCAGTCATCATTCAGTGAGTTCAAACCAACGCAAAGATCCGCGCTGGGCCTCCTGTGCCACCTGCATGTTTTGGTGCGCCAATAACAAGTGTCGCGCCGGATGCCGGCACCCGATCCAGATTGGCCAGGCATTCAATCCCAAACCGACCTGAAGGCAGCCACGCATAATGGGTGGCAAAATCTGCTGACATGCCATGATCCAGCGACAGGGTATCCACAGCAATCGATCGCGCGCCGGTGTCCTCCATCAGCATCTGCGCCGCTTCGACATGAAAGCCGGGATAGTGCTGCGCTTCGCCATCGAAGTTGCGGAATCCGTCTGTAGCGGTCTTGCTGCCCCAACCTGAATGCATCGCTACGCAGGCCCCATCGGGGATGTCTCCATTTGCTGCGATCCACGCTTTCAGATCGTCTGGTGTGACACGTGTGTCTGCATCGTCTGCCGCGCGGGCGGCGATATCCACGACGCACAATGGGGCCACCAGATCGTTGACAGGGATCTCATCAACCGAGGTGCCATCCGCCGAAAAGTGAAGCGGAGCGTCGATATGGGTGCCGGTATGTTCATTGATCGAAAGGTTGAACAGGTTGAAACCGTGATCTGCAAAGTTGAAAGGCTGTTCAGCCGAAATACCGGGATCCCCGCCCCATGTCGGAAACTCCGGGCTGAGCGTGTGGGTCATGTCCTGGACACTGCCATGTCCTGCGGCCAGAGCTGCAGGGGCCGTGCCACCGGTTGCGACGGCGGCAACGCTTGTTGCAGCCGCAGCTTTGAAGAACCCACGCCGAGACAGCATCCTCTCTTTGACGGCGCTCATTACACAGATGTCACACATAATTCTTCCTCCCTTTCTGCAGCGATACGGCTGCAATGGCAGGCAAGCAACGCGCAGGATCGCGTGCGATACCTGCGTGACAGAGTGCAGTCTGGTAGGCGCTTTTGTAAAGGTTTCCGGAAAACAGTTCGGCCAAAGCAGTCGTTAAGAACAGCTGTACAGGCAGAATACTCCGGTCTTTGCGAGGTGTCCGATTTGAGAACGTTACAGTCACTTCGCTCAATCGTTACGCCTGTTTCGCTGGCGCTATGCTATCAGCGCATTACGTCAACACAGACATAAGTACCTAACGGAGACCCATATGGCGCATCGCTGGACCAATACTTTGACACAAGCCGACGTCACCCCGCAGGTGGCGTTCCTGAACCGGCGGCAGGTAATGGCCGGGCTGGCGGGTGTCGGACTGACCGCGATGGCGCGCCCGGCTGCGGCGCAAGACGCGCTGGAACCGAACACGTGGGAAGAGATCACCACCTACAACAACTATTATGAGTTCGGGACCGGTAAAGACGATCCTGCCAAATATGCCGGATCTCTGGTGACTGAGCCCTGGAGCGTCAAGATAGACGGTTTGGTGGATCGCCCGGGCGAGTATGACTTCAAGGACATTCTGTCAGAGATGACCGTCGAAGAGCGGATATACCGTTTCCGATGCGTCGAAGCCTGGTCCATGGTCATTCCGTGGAACGGGTTCGAGCTTGCCGACTTGCTGAATATGGCCGGTGTTCAGGAAGGCGCGAAATATGTGGCTTTCGAAACTGCATACCGCCCTGATGAAATGCCCGGAACCCGCTTCCCAATTCTCGAATGGCCGTATCGTGAGGGGTTGCGCCTGGATGAGGCGATGCACCCGCTGACGATCATGGCCACAGGAATTTACGGGAAAACAATTCCGAACCAGAATGGCGCGCCTTTGCGTTTGGTGGTTCCATGGAAATATGGGTTCAAGTCGATCAAGTCGATTGTACGCATCACTCTGACCGACGTAGAGCCGCCCACAAGCTGGAACATGTCCAACCCGCGTGAATACGGATTTTACAGCAATGTGAATCCAAATGTAGATCACCCGCGTTGGTCTCAGGCGTCCGAGCGTCGCATTGGGGGCGGCCTGTTTGCCAAGCGAATCCCCACTCTGATGTTCAACGGTTATGAGGAAGAGGTCGCCAGCCTGTATGAAGGCTTGGATCTGGCCAAAAACTACTAAGACCATGCAGGCCGTGAACCAGATATTCCGCCGTATTCCGGTATGGGCCATTTACCTGCTTGGGGCGCTACCTGCGCCCTGGCTGTTCTATCTGGGACTGACCGGGGGGTTGGGCATCGACCCGATCGAAGCGTTGGAGCATCGCTATGGCGAACTGGCCCTGCAACTTCTGATCGCTGGTCTGGCAATCACGCCACTGCGCCGGTTCACTGGTTTGAACCTTATGAAGTTCCGGCGTGCGATCGGAGTGCTGACATTTTCTTATGTAAGCCTGCATCTTTTGGTTTGGCTGATCTTGGATGTACAGCTTCCCAGTCAGATCTGGGCGGACATTCTCAAGCGTCCCTACATCACGGTTGGAATGGCGGCCTTCCTTCTTTTGGTGCCGCTGGCGGTGACATCCAACAATTGGTCGGTGCGCAGGTTAGGGCCGCGTTGGCGCAAGCTCCACCGTCTGGTGTACCCAATCGCGCTATTGGGTGCCTTGCACTACGTGATGTTGGCCAAAGGGTTCCAGATCGAGCCGCTGGTCTATCTGACGATCATTCTCGCACTTCTTGCCCTGCGCTTACCGATGCCGCGACTCGTTTCCGGATCAAAGACGGCCGATTCAGCCTGACTCGGAAGCGAGTCTGTGGGTAACTGTTTGTACAAGGGTGCGGTGCTGCGAGTTTTGGGGTGTCGCAA
>NZ_WVRN01000001.1:465000-557500 GCF_013112245.1 Ruegeria sp. HKCCD4315
TGTCCCCAAGTTTGTCCGCGCGAGTAAAGAACATCGCTCTTGTTGTAAGAAGCGACACAAACTTGGCCAGGTCCATGTACCTCCAAACCCGACTACGTGGGTTTGGAGGTTGCCTAAAGCAATCATGCTCAAGTTTGGCAGGCATTTGCCATCCTACCGCGCAAACTTCTTATGCTTCAACCGCTTGGGCTCCAGCGCGTCCGGTCCCAACCGGCGCTTTTTGTCCTCTTCATAGTCCTCGAAGTTGCCCTCGAACCATTCCACATGTGCGTCACCCTCAAACGCCAGAATATGCGTACAAATCCGGTCGAGGAAGAAGCGGTCGTGCGAAATCACAACGGCGCAGCCGGCGAAATCGACCAACGCGTCTTCCAGCGCGCGCAGGGTTTCGACGTCCAGATCGTTGGTCGGTTCGTCGAGCAGCAGGACGTTGCCGCCCTCTTTCAGCAGGCGGGCCATGTGGACGCGGTTGCGTTCACCGCCTGACAGCAGAGAGACCTTTTTCTGCTGATCGCCGCCTTTGAAGTTGAAGGACGAGCAATAGGCGCGGGAGTTGACCTGCGCGTCACCCAGCTGAATGATCTCGGCGCCACCGGTGATCGCCTCCCACACAGTGTCGTTGTCTTTCAGGTCGTCGCGCGATTGGTCGACATAAGACAGCTCGACCGTGTCGCCCAGTGTGATGGTGCCGCTGTCGGGCTGTTCCTGACCGGTGAGCATCTTGAAGAGCGTCGATTTACCCGCGCCGTTGGGGCCGATGACGCCGACAATGCCGCCGGGGGGCAGGGCGAAATCCAGCCCTTCGATCAGTTGCTTGTCGCCCATGTGTTTCGAGAGACCCTCGACCTCGATCACCTTGCCACCAAGGCGCTGGCCGTTGGGGATGACGATCTGGGCGCGGGTCAGCTTTTCGCGTTCGGACTGCTCGGCGAGTTCGTTATAGGCGTTAATCCGGGCCTTGGATTTGGCCTGACGGGCCTTTTGACCCTGACGCATCCACTCCAGTTCGCGCTGCAGGGTCTTCTGCTTGGACTTGTCCTCGCGGGCTTCCTGCTCCAGCCGTTTGGCTTTTTGTTCCAGCCATGCGGAATAGTTGCCCTCGTAAGGAATACCCCGGCCACGGTCGAGTTCCAGAATCCAGCCGGTGATGTCATCCAGGAAATACCTGTCGTGGGTGACGATCAGGATGGTGCCCTTGTAGTCGATCAGGTGCTGTTGCAACCACGCGATAGTCTCGGCGTCCAGGTGGTTGGTCGGTTCGTCCAAGAGCAGCATGTCGGGCGCTTCGAGCAGCAGTTTGCAGAGCGCCACGCGGCGTTTCTCACCACCCGAGAGGTTGGCGATATTGGCATCGTCCGGCGGGCAGCGCAGTGCCTCCATCGAGACGTCGATCTGGCTGTCGAGGTCCCACAGGTTTTCCGCGTCGATCGCGTCCTGCAGGGTGGTCATCTCCTCCATCAGCTCGTCCGAATAATTCTCGGCGATCTCCATGGCGATTTCGTTGAAGCGGTCGACCTTGGCCTTTTTCGCGGCGACGCCCAGCATGACGTTTTCGCGGACGGTCAGCGATTCATCCAACTGCGGTTCCTGCGGCAGATAGCCGACCTTGGCACCCTCAGCCGCCCAAGCCTCACCAGTGAAATCGGTATCGAGGCCGGCCATGATCTTCATCAGCGTCGATTTACCCGCGCCGTTGACGCCGACGACACCGATTTTCACGCCGGGCAGAAAGCTCAGGTGGATGTTTTCAAAGCACTTCTTGCCACCGGGATAGGTCTTGGAGACACCCTGCATGTGGTAGACATATTGATAGGCGGCCATGTCGCGTCCTCTGGGTCGGGGAAATTGAGTTGAAACGTTGGATATCCGAGGTGGGCGTGCTGGGCAAGCTGGTGGTTTTGTGAATTTCGATTAGTGCCGGTTTCACCTAAACAGGCTTGATCATACAAGGGGTATAGATTGTCTGAATTGGCAAAGTTGATTGAAGGTTGGGCGCAGCCGGGGCGTGTCGAATGGATCGGCCTTCGGTCTGAGAGGCGGTCAGTGATGAATATTGCGGACGACGTATTGATCGCCACTGACGGGCTCGACGGCGACCGTGGCCACGCTGGCAAGCGGGCGGTGACTCTGATCCAGCAGGAACATTTGACGGCGATTGGGTCGTATCTGGGGCAGGGGCCGATTGCGCCTGAAATCCTACGGCGGAATCTGGTGGTGTCGGGGATCAATCTGGCTGCGCTCAAAGGGCGCGATGTTCAGGTAGGAGAAGCCATTTTGCGGTTTACCGTGATCTGCGCGCCGTGCAGTCGGATGGAGGAAGCGCTGGGCAAAGGCGGGTATTCTGCCGTGCGTGGGCATGGGGGCTGGTGTGCCGAAGTCCTCCGCCCGGGGCGTGTCAAGCTGGGTGATGCGGTGCAACCTGTTGATTGACAACCCCCCTGAGTTCTGAACATCAGCAGGGGATGGAGCGTTATCATATTCCATATGCGCGACCCGGGCAGGTGATCGGGCTGTTCGGAGGGTCTTTTGATCCTCCGCATAAAGGCCATGTACATGTCACTCGTGAGGCGATGAAGGCGTTTGGGCTGGATCGGGTGTGGTGGCTGGTATCGCCGGGTAATCCGTTGAAGGAGCATGGGCCAGCCCCGATGGCGCGGCGGTTGCAAGCTGCGAAAGCTGTGATGCAGCACCCGAAGGTTGACGTGACGGATATCGAGGCGCTGACGGGTACGCGGGCGACGGCGGATACTCTGGCAGCGCTTCGGCGGCTGTATCCGCAGGTTCGGTTTGTCTGGCTCATGGGGGCCGACAATCTGGCGCAGTTCCACAAATGGAAAGACTGGCGGCTGATCATGGATACCGTGCCTGTTGGTGTGGCGGCGCGGCCGAGGGATCGGATCTCGGCCCGGATGTCACCGGCGGCGCGGCTTTATGCGAAGTACCGGATCGACGGGCAGGCGCGGCATCTGCTGGGTCGCGCGCAAGCCCCGGCCTGGTGTTTCGTCAATGTACCTATGGTCGATGTCAGCTCGACCGAAATCCGGACGCGCGGCGAGTGGCGCGCGCAAGTGTTGCCGGAATAGCCCCTTTGGGCGCATAATCTCAGCGAGAGGTTGTGTGGTTTTATTCTGTGGGATTTTAATTCAGCTATGGCTGATCGATTTTCACGTCGTGTGTTTCTGGGGGGATTGGGGGCATCTCTGATCCCGGCAGCAGGTCTTGCGCAGGCACCTCTGGTTTCTCTCAGGCCGCAGATCCGTGGGGTGCCGTTAAGCGGGGCCGAGCGTCTGGTGGCTGCGGCCGGGTTAAAAGGCGAGGTTGTATTTGCGGTTGCGGATGTAGCGACCGGTGCGCAGCTGGAGGAGTTTGGTGATGGGGCCGCCTTGCCCCCCGCCAGTGTCGGCAAAGCGTTGACCGCACTTTACGCGTTGGATGTTCTGGGCGCGGATCACCGGTTTGAAACCCGTTTGGTGGCAGATGGTCGGATCGAAAACGGCATTCTGCAGGGCGATTTAATCCTTGTAGGCGGTGGAGATCCCTTGCTGGACACAGATGCGCTGGCCACGATGGCGGCCAACCTGCGCGAGGCTGGCATTACCGAGGTGCGCGGTGCGTTCAAGGTCTATGACGGCGCGCTGCCATTTGTGTACAGCATCGACCCTGGACAGCCGGATCATGTGGGGTACAGTCCTGCCATCAGCGGGATTTCGTTGAATTTCAACCGGGTGCACTTTGAGTGGAAGCGCGCGGGCAAAGGATATGACGTCAGCATGGACGCACGCAGTGCGCGTTATGTCCCTGCGGTGGATGTAGCCTCGATGCGCGTCGAGAGCCGAAGCCTGCCGATTTATACTTATCAACCAAGCGCGCGGCAGGATCGCTGGACCGTGGCGAAGGGTGCGCTGGGCAATGGTGGAGCTCGCTGGTTACCGGTGCGCAAACCCGCGCTTTACGCTGGCGATGTGTTTCGAACATTGGCGCGATCAAACGGGATTGTGCTGGGGCGGGTGCAAGTAACACGACAAAGCCCGCAGGGCGTGGATCTTGTGGTGCATCGCAGTAATCCCTTGGAGAGCATTCTACGCGGGATGTTGAAATATTCGACCAATCTGACGGCTGAGATGGTCGGAATGGCGGCGACAAAGGCACGGGGTGTCTCTCCTGGGAATTTGGAAGAGTCGGCGGCCGAGATGAACCGGTGGGCCTCGGAGAGTTTTGGTGTGAACGGTATCGCCATGGTCGATCATTCCGGTCTTGGTGATGCTTCGCGCATTGTACCCGCAGATCTGGTTTCGGCCTTGGTGGTCGCACAGAAGGCAGGGAAACTGCGCCCGTTGATGAAACCTTTTGCTTTGACCGATCGGAATGGTCGGGTCGTCAAGAACCACCCAGTTAAGGTTGACGCCAAGACAGGGACACTGAACTTTGTTTCCGGGCTGGGCGGTTTCCTGACAACAGCAGACGGGGTCGACCTGGCCTTTGCTATCTTCACGGCAGACGTGGCGAAACGCGCGAAAATACCACGTGCTCAGCGTGAACGTCCGGATGGTGCGCGCAGCTGGAACCGAAGGTCGCGAAAGCTGCAACGCGCACTGCTTGAACGCTGGGGCTCGCTATATGGCAGTTAAGCCGTGAAACCCGACGAAGCCTGTTGTCAGACGGCGTGACGCGCGCGGGCACCGCGTTCAATTGCGGCCGCGTGCAGGCGGTCGATACTCAATTCGTACCGGATTTCTTCCAGCAAACGCAGCTCGGTCTCGGCCAGCGATCGATCTGCGGCGGCAACATCACAGGCCAGCGCATAAGCTGTTTCGTTCAGCCGTTCGGGAAGGTTGTCGCGGATTAGGCCAAACAGAGCATCCAGCCCGTCTTCCTGTTCGAACAGATCAAACACGATCTGTGAAACGTGGCGCATACGATCTATGTCATATCCGGCGAAGACCGGCAGCATGTTCACCGCCACTTCGATCTTGACCAGTTCAGCAGTTCGGATCGTTTCGTCAGATGCCGAAATCGCAACCATGATCGCCACAAGGCAATCCTGTGGGGACATCGGGTGGGGAACTTGCTCGGTCATTCGGTGCATCCTGCTTGGGGTTCTTCAAAAGCGCAGGATAGAAGGGGGGCAGGGCAGGTTCAACATCTTGTTTTGCCGAGTTTGTGCGGCAGGTTGAACCGGTCAGGTATTCATCACCGCCATTCCGCTCAGCAAAAGCCCGGCCCCGATCCAATAGCGCAGCCCCAGTGTTTCGCCGAAGAACAGCCAAGAGGCGAGGGGAACCAGCACAAAACTAAGCGCCATGAACGGATAAGCTTGCGACAGAGGCACATGCCTAAGCACATAAATCCAAAGGATCGTTGCGGATCCGTAGATCGCAAGTGCGACAAGCAAAAAAGGATCAAAAAGGGTGTGTACTACGCCCACTAAGCCTGTGGCGTCGCGTCCGTCGATCCGCCCACCTGCGAGCTTGAACAACACCTGACCGGCGGAAATCATGACAGGCGTCAACAGCAAGCCCGTCCAGATCAATACCGTTGGCGCGGTGGCGCTCATGCTGCCTGATCCTTTACGGGCTTTTCGTTGCTTTGATCCACAGGGCGGTCTTCGCAGTAATAGATGTCGCGCCCGATATCTTCGCAGACATGTACGCTTGGGCTGGGATGTACAGCGCGCAAAAAGCTGTGGGTGTAGGGGAAGAAGTTAAAGTGCGGATTGAAGCTGTAGCGGTATTCCCTCTCACGCGGGACCACAATGATGACGCGCTTGCGCGCGACCCGCCGCAGTTCCGCAATCGCTTGGCGATAATCCAGCAGGTGCTCGATCACATGAGTGCAGATAACGGTGTCGAAGCTGTTGTCGTCAAAGGGCAGATCTTCGATCCGCGCGGCGACATAGGTAATGTTGTCCAGAGCTTCCGCGTCGTCGACCACAAAATCCACGCCGGTCATGGCGGCTATGTCTGGGCGCTGGGCACGGATACGCTGTAAAAGAACACCAGTGCCGCAACCGACATCGCAGATGCTGTCGCCCACGATGTCTTTGGCAATCCGATCTATGCAGGCTTCGGAATTGTCGGTTCCGTCATGAACGCGCGGATGGTCGCGATACAGGGTTTCGTATTCTTCATCTGTCAGAAACGGTGCACGTTCGCGGAACGCCGCCAGCCGGGTGATATGTTCACCCCAGACCCGACGAGCAAGCCAGTGAAAGGCGGCGCTGTCGCGTAAGATTGGCGGTACGATGTCTTCAAGCACAAAGCGGATCAGATTGGTCGTTTCGCGTCGCATCTTTTGTCCTGTGGTCCGGTAAGGTTCCTGATCTTGCCCCAGTCATACATGGCCCGAGAAGCCCGTGAAATATGCGGGCCAAGTCAGAGCGTACCGCCCGTGTCTTTTTTGTTTCGGAGAGTACAATCGCCCCAGCATTGTGGCTTCAGTAAGGCTGAGCTGTGAAACCTGTGTCTCGGGCCTATTGAAGACAGCGTTCGGGTATTCGGAGTAGTGCAGGAGACTTTAGCCCTTTGAGCATGGGAAAACACCGGTTTCTGGTCAGTTATGGCAGGAAACGGGCCAGTGCTTTATTGACTCATGCTGCACTGGCACAATAGGAGGGGCCGGTCCGGTTGCATGGGGCAACCAAGGCACCTTTCCCGATGGAGCACATTGAAATGTCTGAACTGCGTGAAACCGCGATGTCGTCCAAGGCCTGGCCTTTTGAAGAGGCGCGCCGGTTGCTCAAACGCTATCAGAAAGGTGCTCCGGAAAAGGGGTATGTGTTGTTTGAAACCGGCTATGGCCCTTCGGGTCTGCCGCACATCGGTACCTTCGGTGAGGTTGCGCGGACCACAATGGTAAAGCGTGCGTTCGAAGCGCTTTCTGACATTCCGACCAAGCTGATCTGTTTCTCGGATGATTTGGACGGGATGCGGAAGGTGCCCAGCAATGTGCCGAACCCGGAGATTCTGGAGCAGCATTTACAGCGCCCTTTGACCTCGGTGCCGGATCCGTTTGGTGAATATGACAGCTTTGGCGCGCATAACAACGCGATGCTGCGGCGTTTCCTAGACACATTTGGGTTTGAGTACGAATTCTACTCGGCCAAAGAATTCTATGAGTCCGGGCAGTTTGACGAAATCCTCAAACGTGCGGTTGAACGCTATGATGAAATCATGGCGATCATGCTCAAGAGTTTGCGGGAAGAGCGCCAGCAGACCTATTCGATTTTCCTGCCGCTGCACCCTGAAAGCGGGCGGGTCATGTATGTGCCGATGAAAAAGGTCTGCGCTGAAACATACACCGTGACCTTTGACGATGAGACAGGCAAGGAATGGACCGTTCCCGTCACCGGGGGCCATGTGAAGCTGCAATGGAAGCCGGACTTTGGCGCGCGCTGGGCCGCTCTGGGTGTCGATTTCGAGATGTACGGCAAAGAGCACGCGACGAACGAAAAGATCTATGACTCGATCTGCCGTGCGCTTGGCGGCCGTGCGCCCGAGCATTTCAGCTATGAGCTGTTCCTGGATGAAAACGGTCAAAAAATCTCGAAGTCGTCCGGAAACGGCGTGTCAATTGACGAATGGCTGACCTATGCGCCGACCGAGAGCTTGGCGTACTTCATGTATCAGAAGCCCAAAACGGCCAAGCGGATGCATTTTGATGTGATCCCGAAAGCTTACGATGAGTATCATCAGCAGTTGCGTGCCTATCCGGGGCAGGATCTGAAGGCGCAGTTGAACAACCCGGTCTGGCATATCCATGGTGGTGACGTTCCTGAATCGACGCTGATCGTGCCCTTTGCGATGTTGCTGAACCTCGCATCCGTATCGGGGGCGGAGGACAAAGAAACGCTATGGGGCTTTATTCGCCGCTATGCGCCCAACGCAACGGCCGAGAGCCACCCTGACCTGGATCAGGCGGCTGGGTTCGCTGTGCGTTATTTTAACGACTTCGTCAAACCGACGCGCAAGCACCGCGCACCGACGGATCAGGAACGCGAGGCACTGGAGGCACTGAAGGCTGCGCTTGAAGCCTATGATGGCCCCACCGAGGATGAGGCGCTGCAGTCGGTGGTCTATTCGATCGGGCGCGAGCGGTTTGACCCGATGCGCGGCTGGTTCACAGCCCTTTACGAAGTGCTTCTTGGCGCGTCGCAAGGCCCGCGTTTCGGGGGGTTCATCGCGCTGTATGGTGTGCCGGAAACAATTGCTCTGATCGACAAAGCACTGGCCGGAGAGCTGGTCTGATTTGACCTGAACAGGTCTGGGGCTACCCTATCTGCAGGAGGTGGCCCCATGCGTCGATTATTGCTTGCTCTTTCCTTGAGTGCCGGACTGGTGTCGGGGGCGTATGCCCAAAGTTCTGAAATCGAAGCGAACATCGCGGCGCAGATACAAGCCTTCAAGGCCGATGATTTCGCGACGGCCTTTACTTTCGCCAGCCCAAACATTCAGCGGCTCTTCCAAAATCCGGACAACTTTGGAGCAATGGTCCGCAATGGGTATCCCATGGTTTGGCGACCTGCTGATGTACGCTTTCTAGAACTGCGCGAGATTGCCGGGTCATTGTGGCAGAAAGTCATGATCACCGACGGCGATGGGCGCGTTCACATTTTGGACTACCAAATGATCCCTTTGGAAGGTGGTTGGAAAATAAATGGCGTTCAATTGTTGGGTAACGCTGACCCTGCGGCTTGAGGCAACACCACCGTCACGGTGAGATGAGCCGTAGTTAATTCCCTTTCGGTATCCAGACTTGCGCGTTCGGGGTGGACCTGAACACGGGGTTTGGACGCGTCGCATGACCTGCGCGACGCGATTGAGAAAGGGATTTCAATGAACAAGGCAATCACTGACGGCATCGTGTTCATGCCACCTCAATTCGCGAATGGCCTGACCGTCTGGTCTGCCGGGGACGGGACTCCGGGCTCGCCGACCTATGGCGGGTCCGGCACAGGGGTTTTTGCGCCTTCGGATGCGGATTTTGGTGGCTGTCTTGAGATTCTGAAAGTGAACACAACACAGCAGCTGCGCTATATGGGGCAGACGCCGATATTGCCCGGTTGTTACCTGCAGATCAAAGCGCGTGTCAAAGCGATTAGCGGGCCATTGCCTTCGGTGCGGATTGCCGCTTGGGCCGGGGGTGCAGTGGATGCACATGTTGCAGGCGTTGTGGAGCAGGGTCCGGCAACTCAGCTATCGGGTTATGGTTCAGTGCATGAAATTACGGCGATAGTTGGCACCGGCCAACGTCCGGGGGTGGATATGCCTTGGGGTCTTGCCGCGTTGTATGGCCATTTCGGCTTGGACATCGAAGGGGCCAACGGTGCCCTGGTGCGCGTGGATGATCTTGAGATATCCGACGTCACCAATGTCTTCCTTCGTGAAATGATCAGTCTGGTGGATGTTCGGGATTATGGCGCGGTCGGTGATGGTGTTACGGACGACTCCACCGCGTTTGAGGCCGCAGATCAGGCCGCTGGCGGGCGTCGCGTCTATGTTCCGCAGGGAAACTACTATCTTGGGGAAAACACCAGCATGACCTCGGAGATGGAGTTTGAAGGCACCGTTACGATGCCGGATGACAAGATGCTGTTGCTGACCAAAGATTTCCATCTGCCAAGTTACATTGCGGCCTTCGGTGATGAAGAGCTTGCTTTCAAAAAGGCGTTTCAGGCGTTGCTGAATAACGCGGATCATGAATCGCTTGACCTGGGCGGTCGCAAAATCTCGGTAACGGCTCCGAATTGATATGGCCGCAGCGGTTCCGAACAAACAAGGCTTTTCCACCCGCCGCGTGATCCGCAACGGTCAGTTCGATGTCAAGAGCAGCACGGCCTGGGATACCGAGACCTTCACATCGGTGGCAACCTATGATCCTTCGGACAGAACGCGACTGACCAATGTGGCCAATGTGGCGAATATTCCTGTAGGTTCGTTGGTGCAGGGCAGTGGTGTGGGCCGCGAAATCTATGTGCGGTCAAAAAACGTTGGTGCTGGTGAGATCATCCTGAACGCGCCAATCTATGACGCGTCGGGTACGCAAACCTTCACGTTCCATGCGTTAAAATACCTTCTGGACTTCAGCGGCTTCAACACACTGCGTAAGTTCGGCATGGAGCAGATAGAATTTCAGTGCAACAGCAGGTGCCGCGCCATTCGGCTGGCCACGTCGGGCGGCACATTCCAGTTGAAGGATTGTTTTGTCAGCCGCCCAAAAGACCGGGGGATCACCTCGATTGCGACAGGGTGCAAGGGGATGCTGATTGACAATTGTCAGTTCCTGTCGGCGGAAGAGTCCTTGCCTGTTGCGGATCGATCGTCAATCGGGCTGAACACCAATTCGAACGACGTGAAACTGCGCCACAACCAGGCCGTGCGCTTTAAACACTTTGCCGTTCTGGGCGGTGACAACAACATGGTTCTCGGCAATCATTTTTTCCAAGGTGATGGCATTCCGCAAGGCGTACGCACCGCTGGGTTGATCATGATCGGCACGTATAACAGTTCCACTATTGCCGAAAACTACGTCGACAATTGTTTCATCGAATGGACCAATGAACGGGATGCCTCACCCGCTTTCACCAGCGGATTCTCGTTCAGCGCAATGAGCATCACGGACAATATCTTCTATTCAAGTCAGGCGCCGTCCTGGTTCAGCTTTATCATTATTCGTCCTTATGGGGCCGGGCATTTCCTGAATGGTTTGGCTGTGACTGGAAACAAGTTTCGGGCCACCAGTGGTTCGATAAATCGGGTGGAAAGGGTGAACACATCTTTTGCAGATCTCAACAACAACAGGCACACGAATGTGACGTTCCAGAACAACACCTACCACGGCGTCACAATAAAGACCGCGCATCCGCTGAGAGTCCGGCGTCAGCAGAACTCAGTCGCAAGTTTTGGCCAATTTCGTCGAATGGAGAACTGCCGTTCAATGGTAAAGCGCGCAGTTGCGATAGCGTTACCGTGCTCGGAGGGCTTACGGGGGTCTTCAATAACCAGGTTTTTGCGGCACCTCACGTTTTGCCCGAGCAGGGGTCGCCGGGTGCTAGCCTGACCCTGAGATGGCCTGAGCAGGTTAAGGGCGAAGTATCTGCGTTGATTCGGATGGAAAAATAATAGCAGCACTGGCCGCTCTAAATAGGGCGGCCAATTCTTCGGGTTATGCCAGGAACACCTCGAGTTGCTTTGCGGTGCTGACAGGAAATAGGCGACGTTTTTGTTGGGTGTGCTAGGCTGAGGAAAGCAAATGGAGAATCCCGATGCCGAAAATCGCCAAAGACGCCAGTGTTCAAACTGTTATCACAACCTTCGAAATGACGCCGGGCACTTGTCAGGACCTTTTGGAAGCCTTGACCGACGCTTATGCCGAATTCATTTCCAAGCAGCCGGGTTTTGTTTCCGCAGGGCTGCATGTGAACGACGCGCAAACCCGAATCGCCAACTACTCGCAATGGGAACGGCGCGAAGATTTTCTGGCCATGTTGCGGACGCCTGAGATGCGCGACCGCAACCGCAAGATCAACGAACTATGCAAAAGCTTTGAGCCGGTCATGTATGACGTGGCCGAGACATTCTGAAATTCCTGACCTGAATCAAAGTCTGCAATATTAATATGTTTCAAAGTGAGCCTGCAAAACGGAGGCTCACGCTATGTATCACAACATTCTTGTTCCTATCTCATTCGATGCTGAAAGAGACACCTCCGGGCCTTTGAAGCTGGCTCAGCTGTTGGCTACACCAGACGCGCAGGTGACATTGCTGCATGTGGTCGAGCATATTCCGAACTATGCGATTTCGTATATGCCGCCCGAATACCTGACCGAAGCACGCAAGGCGATTCAGACGGAATTGGATGAATTGGCATCGCAGTTGCCAAATGCGCGTGGATTGGTGATCGAAGGACACTCTGGTCGCACGATTCTGGATTGGGCCGAAGCCAACAAGCCCGACCTGATCATCATGGCGTCGCACCGACCGGGAATGCAGGATCTGCTGCTGGGCTCGACGGCTTCCCACGTCGTGCGACATGCTGGATGCGCTGTGCACGTAGTGCGCTGACCGTCAAAAATCTTCTGCTGTCATGCGGTAGGCTTTGCCAAATCCGCTGTTCAGCAACCCATCCCGGATCGTAAACCTGACAAAACTGAAATCGGTGAAATCGACATACAGTTTTGCCTTGGGCCTAAGGCTCAGATACCGCTCGCGCAGCGGGGCATACTCTGGCATGTCCCGGTATACCCAATGCGCCACAGCGTGAAGTGTCAGACGGGGATGGGTCAGCGGGTCGCCTTTGTCTTCGGGCTCTCCGACCAGAAGGGCGCAATTCGGGTTGGCGTTCAGGGCTTGGGTGTGTTCGGCCAGTGACGAGATCAGCGTGACAGTGCAGCCATCCGTGTCCGTGGCCAATGCGATACGGGACAGTGTTGGCAAACCCGTTTGAGGGTGCAAAACAGCCAACGCAGCGAAACGGGCCTGCTCCAAAAGCTCTCCGGCTTGCGCGCGGACCGTTTCGTCTGGGGTTTGGTAGGGACTTGTCACGGTTTGGCTAGACCTCACAATCAGGGTTTCGCAGTGACACTAGAGCGTAAGTAGGCGGCCCGCCAACCTTTCGATCCGATTGCCTCGGCTTTGCCACATATCCATCGTAAGACCCAGTCATGCTGTTCAAGAAACCCACGCAGGACGCGCCTGACCTGAACCCAAGATCAACCCGTCGGCACCAGCGGGCCGAGGCCACGCGCCGACAGGCACTGTCCCCGGTGCGTATTCTTGTCATGGTGCTGTTACTGCCCCTCACGACTGTGCTGATCGCGGTGGGCGTTTTCATTCGGGTGTCCGAGTATAATAGGGATGAGGCCGTGATCCACCTGATCGCGCTGGCAGGGTGTGACGCGACGCAAGCCATGGGAATCGGGCCGTTCCGCGAAGGTCAGCCGGGTTACCACACGCGCAATGACCCTGATGGAGACGGCGTTGCCTGCGGGTTTGTCGAGACGCCTGTACCGCGGGCCGCGCAATCAGAAAGCCGCGCAGAGCCCCAACAACGTTCGGTCGGTAACGCCAAATTCGTGCGCCCATAGCGGGCAAAGGGAACCCGTTCAGGACAAATGCGCGCCTGCACAGGTGCGAAAGATACGCACCTGCGGCGCTGCATCGATCAGGGGAAACTCTGCAATCCCGTCTTGCGTGAACGCATAGGCGACCTGGTTGTACTCCAACCCATCCAGCACGTTCCCAAAGCCGGTATCTGTCACCGTCAACGCAGATCCTCCGTCGGACAAGACATGGCGTGGGGTGGCGATTTCGATGGGGTTTCGTCCTTCGAACCGCATTGCAAACCACGGCGATTGAGCCCAGACCTGATCTTTCCGAGTAATCGTCAGCGTATAGAGCGGCGCGGACGGGTCATAGGTCAGGAAAATCGTCGCGGCACCTGTGTCATGCGAAAGCGTGCAGATATCGCCCACCGTCGCCTCCCACGCGAAAGCCGGGGTGGCCAGGATCAGAGAAGTCAGGATTGCACGCATGAGAGGGGATGTAGCCGCCGAACAGGGCAAGACAAGGCCCCGGAACGCTGGGTTGCAACCCTGAAGTGTCAGAGGCTTGCGCGCAGTGAGGTGCGTGGTTGAAAATGGCCGAAAATCCCACGTATCAATCTGAGATTTCAAGCCCCTGTGCTAAGATGCGCGCGGCGCGGCTGTCCTGGCTGCGCCACATGACAGTTCCGTCACGTGAGGGAGGAAAGTAATGTTTGCACGTATTACCCAATTCAAAATGAAGCCCGGCACGCGAGAGGCCGCCACGGCAAAAATGAACGAATTGAAATCCGAGATCATGGGCATGCCCGGCATGCATTGCTTTACCAACGTGATGAACGAGGACGGATCGGGTTATGTGATCTCGGTGGTGGAAAGCGAAGAGACCTCGAACGCAAACGCGCCCAAAGTGGCCGAGCTGTGGGGCCATTTCGCCGAATTCATGGAAGGCCCGCCCTCACCGGTCGGATATGATGTGATTGCACATTGGGATAAGGGGTAAAGCTTAGGGCGGGGTCAGACCCGCCCTTTCTTTTGATCTGCGAGAACAGCGCTTTCAGCCGGACGTATTGTGCAGATAGGCAAGGCGATAAGCAAGCGCAACGCCACCCGCACCGCCGACAACATTGCCAATCGTAACCCAAAACAGGTTTCCAAAGACGGCGCCCCAACCAAGGTCGGCACCTGCAAGTGCGCCTTGCGGCAACAGGTACATATTGGCGACCGAGTGTTCCAACCCCATCAGAACAAACGCCGCAATCGGCCAGAGTATTGCCATCACCTTTCCCACGACCGATCTGGCGGCGAAGCTCAGCCAAACGGCAAGGCAGACCAACGCGTTGCACAAAATGCCACGCGCAAAGGCCTGTGTCTGAGTGAGGTCGATTTTGCCATTTGCGATCGCAGATGCTGTGGCGCCCGTGGGACCTTCGAGCAATCCGGTTGCAGCAAATGCCAGGGCCAGTGCAATAGCTCCGACCAAATTCCCGAGATACACGAGCCCCCAGTTCCGCAGCAGGTCACGCAGTGAAATTTTCCGGTCCACCGCCGCAATGGTCATCAGAGCGTTGCCAGTGAACAGCTCGGCCCCGCCGACTACCACCAGGATCAGGCCCAGCGAGAACACGACGCCACCCAGAAACCGGGCCGGTCCGAAGCCCGGATCGACACCGGTCATGACCATGGTATAGGCCGCGCCGCCAAAGCCGATGAAAACGCCCGCAAGAATGGCCAGCGTCAATGTCTGGCCGACTGACAGATGCGCCTTGGCAACGCCTGCGGTTTCGACCAGCTCGGCGATTTGGGCCGGTTTATAGGCGTCCACGCCGGTTGGGTTTTGCACTTTCATGCACTCCAGCATGCCGACATTTTTTTCTTCGGTATTGATTGGGATCAAAGTTGTGGGGTGAAAGGCCCATCGGGTTCAGGTGAATAGCGGGCTGTGCGCACGGTGAATAGTGCATTGGATAATATGCTTGCTGGGCAGGGTGTTGGGGTGGATTACGCGCTCGTGGATTACTGAATTGTGTACTTAACCTGGTTGGGAGATGCGGCCGTGATTATTATATCCCTGCCAGCTACGAAAATTTGATCACCAACTTGGGCCGCAATGTTGATGTCGCGAATACCTGCAACTTGGTCCTGAGGTGTATTCGGAGGAACAATAATAGGATAGGTACTCGTACTGATGGATCCATAATAAGGAATACCGCCGATGTTTCCTGAGAAAGTACTCTGACTACTTGGGTTAACAATTAGCGGCGTGCTATTTACCGTAGTTTTTGAGCTGTGAATCAAAACGTCCCTGCGCACAAACTGAGCTTTCCCATTTGAGTATCCATTGAAGTACACAGTGGTAGTCCCTGTTGGTCGCGTTCGTCCCAAAATATCGGCTGCCCCAAATGCATTCGGTAGGCTTTCAGTGTTTTCTATGGTGAGTACGGTATCTCCGACACCAGCAATGTACTCGCCGTTAATTGATTTAGAAGTAGTTCTAATTTTTGAGTGATCCTGGATTTCACCACACGCCGTTAGCGCTAAGGTTGTAGCAATAAAAAGATGAAACCAAAGGTACTTCATTATTTTTCCGAGACTTACCTTGCCGCACGATGTTATGATCGCTGCGGTAATTCAACCCAAAGAATAGTTGAAAAGATTACCTTTTCCGCCGCTTCACATTCCCACCCCGCTGCCCCGGCCTGCCAGCCGTTGACCGTCCGCGCGACTTCACTGCGTCTTCCGAGGCTTTCTCGACCGCCCATTGCCGCGCCATGGGGTCGTCGGCGACGGCCAGATCGACCGCTTCCAGACGTTTGATCTCGTCCCGGATATTGGCGGCCTCTTCGAATTCCAGGTTCTCGGCGGCCTTGCGCATCTTCTCGCGCAACCCGTCCAGATGCGCTTCCAAATTCGCGCCGTGCATCGGTTTGTCGATGGTGGCGGTGACGCGGTTCATGTCGACGTCGCCTTCGTAGAGACCTGCCAGAACGTCCTCGACATTCTTTTTCACCGTCTCGGGGGTGATGCCGTGTTCCTCGTTATAGGCGAGCTGTTTGGCACGGCGGCGGTTGGTCTCGTTCAGCGCGCGCTCCATCGAACCGGTGATCTTGTCGGCATACATGATCACCCGACCATCAGCGTTACGCGCAGCGCGGCCGATGGTTTGCACCAGAGAGGTCTCGGACCGCAAAAAGCCCTCTTTATCCGCATCCAGAATGGCGACCAGGCCGCATTCGGGGATGTCGAGCCCCTCGCGCAGCAGGTTGATGCCGACCAGCACATCGAATGCCCCCAACCGCAGGTCGCGCAGGATTTCGATGCGTTCCAGCGTGTCGATGTCGGAATGCATGTAGCGGACTTTGATGCCCTGTTCGTGCAGGTATTCGGTCAGATCCTCGGCCATGCGCTTGGTCAGGGTGGTGACCAGCGTGCGGAAGCCGTTGGCGGCGACCTTGCGCACCTCGTCCAGCAGGTCGTCGACCTGCATGGAGACAGGGCGGATCTCGACCTCGGGGTCCAGCAGGCCGGTGGGGCGGATCACCTGTTCGGTGAAGACGCCGCCGGTCTGTTCGATCTCCCACTTGGCCGGCGTGGCCGAGACGAAGACGGATTGCGGGCGCATGGCGTCCCATTCTTCGAACTTCAGGGGTCGGTTATCCATGCAGGACGGCAGGCGGAACCCGTGTTCGGCCAGCGTGAATTTGCGCCGATAGTCTCCCCGGTACATGCCGCCGATCTGCGGAACGCTGACGTGGGATTCGTCGGCAAAGACAATGGCGTTGTCGGGAATGAATTCGAACAGGGTCGGGGGCGGTTCACCCGGAGCGCGGCCCGTGAGGTAGCGCGAATAGTTCTCGATCCCGTTGCAGACGCCAGTAGCCTCGAGCATTTCCAAATCGAAATTGGTGCGCTGTTCCAGCCGTTGAGCCTCCAGCAATTTGCCTTCGCCCACCAGTTGGTCCAGCCGGATGCGTAGTTCCTTTTTGATCCCGATGATCGCCTGCTGCATCGTGGGTTTAGGCGTCACGTAGTGCGAGTTCGCATAAACGCGCACCTGCTCCATCGTCGCGGCGCGTTCCCCGGTCAGAGGGTCGAACTCGGTGATCTGTTCCAGTTCCTCGCCGAAGAAGGACAGCTTCCAGGCGCGGTCCTCAAGGTGGGCGGGCCAGATTTCCAGTGAATCGCCCCGCACCCGGAACGATCCACGCTGAAATGCCTGATCGTTTCGGCGGTATTGCTGGGCGACCAGATCGGCCATTACTTGCCGCTGGTCGTATTCGTTGCCGACCTTCAGATCCTGCGTCATCGCCCCATAGGTCTCGACCGAACCGATACCATAGATGCAAGATACTGACGCCACGATGATCACATCGTCACGTTCCAGCAGCGCCCGCGTGGCCGAGTGGCGCATCCGGTCGATCTGTTCGTTGATCTGGGATTCTTTCTCAATGTACGTGTCCGAGCGCGGCACATAAGCTTCGGGTTGGTAGTAGTCGTAATACGAGACGAAGTATTCCACTGAGTTTTCGGGGAAGAAGCCTTTGAACTCTCCGTAAAGCTGCGCGGCCAGTGTTTTGTTCGGTGCAAGGATGATGGCTGGGCGCTGGGTTTCCTCGATCACCTTGGCCATGGTGAATGTTTTACCCGTCCCCGTCGCACCTAGCAGAACCTGATCGCGCTCGCCGTCCAATACGCCGCCAGCCAGTTCCCTGATGGCCGTCGGTTGGTCACCTGCCGGGTTGAACTCGGTGTGCATCACAAACTGCTTGCCGCCTTCCAGTTTCAGGCGGGCGCGCACGTCGTCGGCGGTCAGTTGGGTCTTGTCGGAATGGGCGTAAGGCATCGGCAGGCTCCGCAGTCAGGCCCCTACATTTGTTCTTATTTTGTCCGTCTGCAAGGGCTGATCCGGATTCATTGCGCTCAACACAGTCGGATGCCATGCGGTTGGTGAATCATTGTGATGTCCCGACGTTTGATGTGTCTCTGATTTATCCCGGGCCAATGACAATTTCTGACATTAGTTTGCGGGCAACAGCCGCGACAATTGCAATCTTGCCCCCGGACGCTCTCTGACGCATAAACGGCTGAGCCAAGTGAGTACGGAGAGGCGACATGCGCGCACGGATTTACCAGCCTTCGCGAAACGCGATGACTTCGGGGATGGCCAAAACCCGCAAATGGGTTCTTGAATACGCCCCGGCCTCGGCGCGTGAGGTCGATCCGCTGATGGGCTGGACGTCGTCCAATGACACGCAGACACAGGTGCGCCTGAAATTCGACACCAAGGAAGAGGCGTTGGACTACGCCAAGGACAACGGTATCGAAGTGCAGGTCAGCGAACCGCACAAGCGCAAACCAAATCTGCGCGCCCGTGGCTATGGCGAGAATTTCGCCACCGACCGGCGCGGCCCCTGGACCCACTGAATGATTGAGATTCGCAGGGCCGATCCAACCTCGGACGCACTTCGCGCCGTGGTGGACGCGCATTTTGCTCATAGCGAAACGGCAGGTCCTGCCGAAAGCAACCATACAATGGACGCCGAGTCGCTGGCCGGGCCGGGGATTCAGTTCTGGGCGATTTATGAGGGTCAGCAACCTTTAGGGTGTGGCGCGATGAAGATGCTGCCCGACGGAACCGCCGAGGTGAAGTCAGTGCATATTCTAGCGCAGGCGCGGGGCCGTGGTTTGGCGCGGCTGATGATGCAGCACTTGGCAGACTTGGCACGTGCCGAGGGGATTGAGGCCCTGGTTCTGGAGACCGGAGCAGCCCATCTTTCCGAATATGAAGCCGCCCGCAAGCTTTATGAGACATTGGGATATTCCTATTGCGGCCCGATCTTTGGCTATCAGGACGACCCAAACAGCGCCTTCATGCGCTTGGCCCTTGAACCCGGACAATAAAAACCGCAAGAAGGGCGCAGCGGTCCCTTAGCTCAACTGGATAGAGCAGCTGACTTCTAATCAGCAGGTTGAGGGTTCGAGTCCTTCAGGGATCGCCATCTTCATACGAAACACTTGAAACCAATGAAGCGCGCAGTCTCGTTTTGCTCTGTCGCCAAAACGACTCGTTGTTTCGTTGGGTGCGGACATGTTTCTGAAGCCACCATGCGGCGGGTTGATCAGTACAGGTATCGGAAAGTTTAAGGGGCTGGACGAGGGGGTCATGCCAGCCCCTTTTAAGGGGTCACAGAGTGGTAGTGTGTGTGTTCCTTAATTGAAACCTACCCTGTTTCACCGCGTTCGGAAATTGGGGGATTCCCGTAGACGCGCAAATGCGCGGAATTCGGCGCGTGGTGTATCATCGGAAGACCACGGTAGACCTTGTTTGGAGACCCCTTCGCAGGGGGCGTCGCAAAGATTACTGATCCGTTGAAAAAAGATATTGCAACCGGTTGCAAACAGAATCATTGTTACGTCCAACAACTAGATTCGGGAGAGCTGCATGTTGAAGGTTGGTTTGCTGGGCGCCGGACGCATCGGACGGGTACATGCGCAGGCCATTTCGGCCCACCCAAGCAGCAAGCTCTGTGCTGTTTCAGACGCCGTGCCAGAAGCGGCAGAAAGCCTTGCCGGCGAATACGGGGCGCAGGCGCGTGGGTCGGACGAGATCATTGCAGACACCCAAATTGATGCTGTTCTGATCGCAACGCCAACCGATACGCATTCTGACTTGATTGAAGCTGCCACAGCCGCAGGCAAAGCCGTGTTGTGTGAAAAGCCGGTTGATCTGAGCTTGGAACGTGCTGCGCAATGTCTTCATGCTGTGTCTGGGCGGAGTAAGCCTGTGATGATTGGGTTTAACCGCCGGTTCGACCCCAATTTTTCGGCATTGAAAGCAGGTTTAGAGGCGGGTGAAATCGGCAAAGCAGAGCTGCTGTCGATCACCTCGTTTGACCCGGCACCGCCTCCAGTCAGCTATGTCAAAGTGTCGGGCGGGCTGTTTCGGGACATGATGATCCACGATTTCGACATGGCAAACTATCTTATGGGCGAGGTTCCGGTTGTCATTACTGCCGTCGGGTCGTCTCTTGTAGATGCCGAGATTGGCGCGGCTGGTGATGTGGATACCGCTGCGGTGACAATGACTTATGCAGATGGTCGTATTGCTGTTATCAAGAACTCGCGCCGTGCGGCCTATGGTTATGACCAGCGGGTCGAGTTGCTGGGTTCAGGCGGATTGCTGCAAGCGCAGAACATGCTGGAAAATACGGTGGTCAAATCGACGGCAGAGGGCGTTGTCGGGGCAAAGCCAACCTATTTCTTTCTCGAACGTTACATGCCCGCTTACAAGGTGGAATGGGCCGCGTTTGTCGACGCTGTTGTGAACGGTTCAAAGGTTCCTGTTTCGTTGAAAGACGGTGTTGCCGCGCTTGCCATGGCCGAGGCCGCGACACTGTCGATGCAATCCGGACAACCGGTTCGGATGGAAGAAATTTTGAAACCGGTTGCAAAATGATCGAAATTCTTCAAACTTACGTCAGCTCGGTTTTTGTGCCGCAGCCAATCAGATTCGGCACAGCCGGATGATCGGGGTTGGTCCCTCGACTTAAGATCAGACTGAAATCATGGGAGGAAACTGAAATGAAGAAATTTGTGAAAGGCGCGCTAGCTGCAGGGGCTTTGGCCCTGGCGACACCTGCGTTTGCACAGGAAATCGTGGTCGTATCGCACGGCCAGGCCAACGACGCATTCTGGAACGTTGTGAAAAACGGCGTCGAGCAGGCTGGTAAGGATGTCGGCGTGAACGTCGAATACCGTGCACCAGAAACTTTTGACATGGTGGCGATGTCGCAGTTGATCGATGCTGCCGTGAACCAGGAGCCCGACGGCCTGATCGTCTCGATCCCGGATGCGGATGCGCTTGGCCCGTCAATTGAACGTGCCGTAGCTGCCGGAATCCCGGTGATCTCGATCAACTCGGGTTCGGACGTCTCGAAAGAACTGGGTGCGCTGCTGCATGTGGGTCAGGACGAATTTGACGCCGGCAAGGCCGCTGGTGAAGAACTGGCAGCAATGGGTGGCAAAACGGCGATCTGTGTGAACCACGAAGTGGGCAACGTTGCGCTGGACCTGCGGTGTGCAGGTTTTGCGGAAGGTTTCGGTGGTGATGTCGAAGTTCTTCCGACCTCGAATGACCCGTCGGAAATCGAGTCGAAAGTTGCCGCTGCTCTGGCTGCAAACGAAGCGGTCGATACTGTGATGGCATTGGGTGCAAGCTCGGCCGGTGAGCCGACTGTTGCTGCCGTCAAGGGCTCGGGCCGGGATGTGAATGTTGCGTCCTTTGACCTGTCGGCCAACTTCCTGCAGTCGATCGCGGACGGTGACGCCGCCTTTGCCATTGATCAGCAACAGTATCTGCAAGGGTACTTGTCGGTGAACTTTATGGGCCTGCACGCCAAATACGGCCTGATGCCCGGTGGTAATGTTCCTTCAGGTCCCAACCTGGTGACTCAGGAGAAGGCCGCTCAGGTGATCGAACTGTCCTCGCAGGGCATTCGCTGATCCATTCCGGAACCTGAATAAACTGGGACGGCGCAGCAGCGCCGTTCCAACCCAAATGGGAGGAAACGATGAGTGACTCAGCTCAAGTCGCCGGGGACGAAAGGGTCAAAAAAGAGCCTTTCATGACCAAACTCATGAAGCGGCCCGAACTCGGTGCGATGGCCGGTGTCGTGCTGGTGGTAATCTTTTTTGCCATCACAGCAGACGACTCGATGTTTACCCTGGCCGGGATCATGAATTTCATGACACCTGCCGCACAGTTGGGAATTCTGGCCATCGGTGCCGCGCTGTTGATGATCGGGGGGGAGTTTGACCTGTCCATCGGCTCGATGGTGGCGTTTGCGGGCCTGTTCTTTGGCGTCTGTGTGGTCACCTGGCAGTTGCCTCTGATCGTCGCGATCCCAATGACTTTTGTTTTCGCAGCATTTGTCGGGGCGATAAACGGAAACATCGTGATCCGGTCAGGTCTGCCATCCTTCATCGTGACCCTGGCTTTCCTGTTCATTCTACGCGGTCTGTCGTTGGTTGGCCTGAAGGCCGCCACCGGAGGATCGACGCAGTTGCGTGGCGTTCGTGACGTGGTTGAGAACGACTGGCTGGCTCCGTTCTTTTCAGGCGAGGCTTTCGGCGGCCTGTTTACCTGGTTGGCCGAGAAAGGCATGATCGAAACCTTCAAAAGCGGTGCGCCTAAAGTGCCCGGAATTCCGGTCGAAATCCTGTGGTTCATCGTGCTGGCGCTTGCAGCCACTTACGTGCTGTTGCGTACCCCGGCAGGGAACTGGATTTTCGCGTCGGGCGGTGACAGCACGGCGGCGTCAAACTCTGGTGTGCCGGTGAACCGGGTCAAAGTTTCGCTGTTCATGCTGACCGCCTGCTGTGCCGCACTGGTCGCCATCATTACCGTAATCGACGCTGGTTCGACCGACGCACGTCGTGGGTTCCAGAAAGAGTTTGAGGCGATCATCGCAGCCGTAATCGGCGGCTGTCTGCTGACCGGTGGTTATGGCTCGGCCATTGGCGCGTTCTTTGGTGCGATCATCTTCGGTATGGTTGTCATCGGACTGACGTATACGGACTTCGATCAGGACTGGTTCCAGGTTTTCCTTGGCGCGATGCTGTTGATTGCGGTTCTGTTCAACAACGCGATCCGTAAACGCGTAACCGGGGAGCGTTGATATGACCGAAGATACCAAGTTCCACCACGGCGATGCGGCGACTGATGTGGCGCCCATCGTGGAAATGAAGAACATCGAAAAGCACTTTGGCAACATCATCGCTTTGGCGGGCGTCAGCTTTGACGTCAAACCGGGTGAATGTCATTGCCTGCTGGGCGACAACGGTGCAGGGAAATCGACCTTTATCAAGACCATGTCGGGCGTGCACAAACCCACCAAGGGCGAGATCTTCTTCGAAGGCAAACCGCTGCATTTCGACACGCCTCGGGATGCGATGGAGGCGGGCATTGCGACCGTGTTCCAGGATCTGGCGATGATCCCGCTGATGAGCGTCACGCGCAATTTCTTCATGGGGCGCGAACCGACCAAAGGTAAGGGCCTGATGAAGCGCTTCGATGTCGAACAGGCGAATGATGTCTGCATGGAAGAGATGCGCAAAATGGGCATCAACCTGCGCGGGCCGGATCAGGCCGTGGGCACCTTGTCAGGTGGCGAGCGGCAGACCGTCGCCATTGCTCGTGCCGTGTATTTTGGTGCCAAGATTCTGATCTTGGACGAACCGACCTCGGCCCTTGGCGTACGTCAAACCTCGAACGTTCTGGCGACTATCGACAAGGTACGCAGTCAGGGGGTTGGCGTGGTCTTCATCAGCCATAACGTGCGCCACGCTTTGGCAGTGGGTGACCGGTTTACGGTGCTTAATCGAGGCAAAACGCTGGGTACGGCGACCCGTGGTGAGATTACCCCTGAACAGTTGCAGGACCTGATGGCCGGTGGTCAGGAAATGGCCGAGCTGGAAGGGTCTTTGGGCGGTACAGTCTAAACTTTGAACACCCGGATGCCCTTTCGAGGGCATCCGAACGGGCGGTGACACCTGAGCTCACACTCAATTCAGGCTTGAGGCATTGGCCTGACATCTTCGTAAAAAAGCAACCTGTGGGCCGCTGGCAGCGGTTTCAAGTTGAAAGGGATCATGATGAGCAAGACAGTCCGACTGACAGCGGCGCAGGCTCTGGTGCGTTATCTTGGGGCGCAGATGAACGAGGCCGGAGAGCCCTTTATCGCAGGTGTCTGGGCCATTTTCGGCCATGGCAACGTTGCCGGTTTGGGTGAGGCGCTGCATGGTGTGAAAGACAGCCTGCCCACCTATCGTGGCCATAACGAACAGACCATGGCGCATTGTGCGATTGCCTATGCCAAGCAACTGGGCCGCAAGCGAGCGATGGCTGTGACCTCGTCGATCGGGCCGGGGGCCACCAATATGGTTACCGCTGCCGCTCTGGCCCATGTGAACCGCCTGCCTGTTTTGCTACTGCCCGGAGATGTGTTCGCAACGCGTGGTCCTGATCCGGTTTTGCAGCAACCCGAAGTGTTCTCGGATGGAACCATCAGTGCAAATGACTGTTTCAGACCGGTCAGCCGCTATTTCGACCGCATCACGCGCCCGGAACACCTGCTGACGGCTTTGCCGCGCGCCTTCCGTACCATGACGGACCCGGCGGACTGCGGTCCGGCCACCTTGGCCTTTTGCCAGGATGTACAGGCCGAGGCATATGATTATCCCGAAAGCTTCTTTGAGCCTCGCGTCTGGTATCAGCGTCGCATTCGCCCGGATGAGGGTGAGCTGGCGCGGGCTGTGGCGGCAATCAAGGCGGCCAAACGCCCTGTGATCGTCGCGGGTGGCGGCGTGCATTATTCGGACGCAACCCCCGCGCTGCAAAGCTTTGCCGAGGCGCACAACATCCCGGTGGCCGAAACACAGGCGGGGAAATCCGCATTGGCATGGGATCATCCGCTGAACCTGGGGCCCATTGGTGTGACTGGTGGCGAACCCGCCAACGACATCTGCGCCGAGGCTGATCTTGTGCTGGGCGTTGGCACTCGATTTCAGGATTTCACCACCGGGTCCTGGGGTCTGTTTGCCAACCCCGAACGTAAACTGATCAGCCTGAATACCGCCGCTTATGATGCCGAAAAGCATGGCGCAATGCCGTTGCAATCCGACGCGCGCGTTGGTTTGGGAGAACTCACTGAAGCGTTGGGTAACCATCGTGCGCCGGACCTGCCTGCGACGTTGAAGTCCGACTGGTTTGGCAAGGTTGATGCGCTGACCGATGCGCCAAAAGACAGCAATGCGCTGCCGACGGATATGCAAGTGATCGGTGCGGTGCAGCGGGCCGCCAATGAAAACACCGTGGCGATGTGTGCCGCAGGCACGATGCCGGGCGAGCTGCACAAGCTGTGGAAAGCACCGCGCCCAGGGGCCTATCACATGGAATACGGTTTCAGCTGTATGGGCTATGAGATCGCGGGCGCGATGGGGATCAAAATGGCCCAGCCGGACCGGGATGTGATCTGCTTTACCGGTGACGGCACTTACATGATGGCGAATTCCGAAATGGCGACGGCAGCGATGATGGGGATATCCTTCACCGTTGTTGTCACCGACAACCGCGGTTTCGGCTGCATCAACCGCTTGCAGATGGGCACGGGCGGGGCCGAGTTTAACAACCTTCTCGATCACACAGTCCACGAAACGGCTTCTGCCATCGACTTTGCGGCCCATGCGGCAGCGATGGGGGCCACCTCTGTCAAGGTCAGCTCAATTGCCGAGCTTGAGGACGCGCTGGCCAAACGCGGTGACATCAAAGGCCCATACGTTGTGGTGATCGACACCGACCCGTACCCCTCGACCGAGTATGGCGGAACGTGGTGGGAAGTGGCTGTGCCCGAGGTCAGCATCCGTCCGGAAGTGAATGAAAAACGCGCGGCTTATGAAGTCGCCATCAAGGAAAGAAACACGAAATGAGCGTGAAGATCGGTATCTCTCCGATTGCGTGGCAGAATGACGACCTGCCGGATTTGACTGCGGCCTATACGATGGAACAGGCGCTGAAAGAAGCGCGCGAGATTGGCTATACCGGCGTCGAGCGTGGCCAGCGGATGCCCGGCGACACCGAAGGCTTGCGTGCCTATCTGGACGCCAACGATATCGCGCTTTGTGGCGGTTGGTGTTCGGGAGCAACCTTGGTCAACGACTTTGACGCCGAGGTGGCTGCTGTTCGTGAGCAAGTAGAGCAGTTTGTTGCGCTGAACAGCCCGTGCATCGTTTATGCCGAATGCTCCAATACCGTTCAGGGGCAGATCGGCACGCCGGTCAATGCCCGCCCCAAATTGTCCAAAGACGAGGTTCTGGCCTATGCCGCCAAGCTGAGCGAGTTGGCCAAGTGGAAGGCTGATCAAGGTATGCCGATGGCGTATCACCATCACATGGGCACAATCATCGAAAGCGAGGATGAGGTGAACTGGCTGATGGAGGGGTCAGGCCCCGAACTGAAGCTGTGTTTCGATACCGGCCATTTGCTGTTCGGTGGTGGCGATGTGATGGCCACGCTGAACCGCTGGGGTGATCGCGTACATCACGTTCACTTCAAGGACATCCGCCCTGATGTTGTGCAAGACACGCGTGAGAACAACCGCAGCTTCCTGGATGCAGTGATCGCAGGAGCCTTCACCGTGCCTGGCGATGGCTGCATCGATTTTCAGGCCGTCGCAAATGCATTGAAAGCGATGGATTACAACGGTTGGATCGTGGTCGAGGCAGAACAGGACCCCGCCAAGGCGCCGCCCTACGAGTACTCCAAAATGGGCTACGACCACATCGTCGAAGTTTGCGGCAAGGCAGGTTTGGAGATCAGCACTTAAATCACCGCCCCACGGGGCAACACCGAAGCCATGAGAGAGGAGTATGTCATGGTCCAACAGGAACTTGGGTATGTCGGGTATTTCGACCGGGAATCCTGTGATCTGGATGAATTCAAGGTGTTGACCTCGCAAAACCTGACAGCCGATGCGGTTCCTTATGCCGTAGCGGTGGAAAAGAACGTGCCAGTATATGACATGGACGTGTTGCGCACTGCGTTGACAGATGCCGATCAGCGAAAGTCCCTTCTGGCAGAATGGGCAAGGGTTCTGGGCAAATCTGCTGGCGTGATCGTTCTGAAAGGTGCCTATGCAGATACTTCGGTGATCGACCGGGCAAGCGACGTCTTCCGCGAGATCATCGAAGAAGAGCGCGAGGGCGCTGGCGGCGAGGGCGATCACTTTGCTGCGTCAGGTGCCAATGACCGGATCTGGAATGCGCTGCAAAAACAGTGCCTGCGTGATCCGGAAGGGTTCGCACTCTATTTCGGCAATGCTGCAGTTGCAGCGGCGTGTGAGGCGTGGCTGGGGCCGAATTACCAGATGACCGCGCAGGTCAATCAGGTGCGTCCGGGCGGCAAAGCACAGCAAGCGCATCGGGATTACCATCTTGGGTTCCAGACTGCGGACAGCGCAGCGCGGTATCCGGCGCATGCCCATCACCTGACGGCTGCGCTAACCTTGCAAGGGGCAGTGGCGCATTGCGATATGCCGGTCGAAAGCGGGCCAACCAAGCTGCTACCTTTTTCGCAGCTTTACGCGCCCGGATACCTCGCCTTCCACGACCCCGCGCACAGGGACCATTTCGAGCAGGCCTACATCCAGTTGCCACTGAACAAGGGCGATGCGGTGTTCTTCAACCCCGCGCTTTTCCACGCAGCGGGGGAAAACAGCAGCAGCGACATTCACAGGATGGCCAATCTGCTTCAGGTGTCGTCAGCGTTCGGGCGCGCGATGGAAGCCGTCGACCGTGCCGCCATGTCTCAAGCCGTGTTTCCTGCACTTGCGGCCTTGAAACAACGTGGTGATCTGAGTGCCTTGGAAATCGAAGCTACGATCGGAGCAACCGCCGAGGGCTATCCCTTTCCAACCAACCTCGACACCGACCCGCCGGTTGGTGGCAATGCGCCGGACAGCCAGGCCGATATCCTGCGCCGCGCTGTGTCAGAGGGATGGAGCGAGTCGGAATTGGCCGATGCTTTGTCAGCCTTGCGTAACAGACAGGCCGCATAAGGCCCAATCGGGCGGGTCGTTGAGCCCGCCCCAATCGGAGAAGAACTATGGCACACCTGCTCAAAAAACCCTTTGGCACCCGTGGCAAGGTGCATGACATAACCCCGGCCAGCGCCGGATGGCGTTATGTAGGGTTTGGGCTTTATCACCTAAAGGCCGGGGATCGGGCGGCTGAAGTCACAGGAGACCGGGAAGTCATTCTAGTGATGGTCGAAGGCAAGGCGAAAATCACTGGTGCCGGGCAGGATTGGGGCGTGTTGGGCGACAGGATGAACGTGTTCGAAAAGACGCCGCCGCATTGCTTGTACCTGCCCAACGGCACCGAATGGGAAGCTGTCGCCGAGACCGATTGCGTAATGGCCGTGTGTTCGGCGCCGGGCAAAGGCGGTCATGAAGCGCGCCGGATCGGGCCTGATGGCATCACACTCACCGAACGCGGCAAGGGTGTGAACACGCGATACATCAATAACATCGCGATGGAGAACGAGGACTATGCCGATAGCCTTATGGTGACAGAGGTCTTCACACCAAACGGGCATTGGTCTTCATACCCCAGTCATCGCCATGACGAGGATGACTTCCCCCGGATCACCTACCTGGAAGAGACATATTACCATCGACTCAACCCTGCCAATGGGTTTGGAATTCAGCGTGTCTATACCGATGACGGTCAACTGGATGAAACGATGGCCGTATCCGATGGCGATGTTGTGACTGTCCCGCGCGGTCATCACCCTTGCGGCGCACCCTATGGGTTTGAGATGTACTACTTGAACGTCATGGCCGGACCTTTGCGAAAATGGCGTTTTGTACCGGCCCCTGAGGTCGAATGGATCATGGAGCGAGACGGATGAGCAAAGATTTCGCCAATTACCCATGCCTTGCAGGCAAGACGGTTCTCATTACAGGCGGGGCCGGAGGAATTGGTGCGGAAACTGTAAGGGCCTTTGCCAATCAGGGGGCCAAGGTCGGGTTCCTAGACCTCAATGCTGAGGCTGGGCTTGCGCTGCTGTCGGACTTGGAAGGCGAGCACGCGTTTACCCAATGCGATTTGCGCGACATTGAGGCGATGAACGCCGCAATGGGGCAGTTGGTTGAAGAGTTGGGTGAAGCGGATGTGTTGGTCAACAATGCCGCCCATGATGACCGCCACGACTGGCGCGATGTGACGCCTGAGTATTGGGATGAGCGTATGGCGACCAATATTCGCCACATGTTTTTTGCCATTCAGTCGGTGGCTCCCGGCATGATCGCGAAGGGTGCAGGCTCGATCGTCAATATCGGGTCAAACTCATGGTGGGAGGCTGGGGCGGGTTTCCCGGCTTATGCTACGGCCAAGTCAGCAGTCCACGGCCTGACCCGCACGATGGCGCGCGAGTTGGGCGATTATCGAATCCGTGTGAATGCGGTCGTGCCCGGCTGGATCATGACCGACCGTCAGAAAGACTTGTGGGTCACGCCCGAAGCGCTGGCCAAGCAGGTGGACCGGCAATGCCTGCCGGACCCGATTGAACCGGTTTATGTCGCCCGAATGGTGCTGTTTTTAGCCTCGGACGACGCCGCTATGTGCAGCGCCGGGAACTTCATGGTCGAAGGTGGTTCGATCTGAGAACGTCGAAACATCTGGAGAGCTGACATGCCTAGACCCTTTCAGCTTGCGGCGTGCGCTGAAATGCTTTGGCTAGACAAACCCATAGACTGGCGTGCCGCGCGGCTGACCGAAATGGGGTTTGGTGTGGGCCTTTGGAACTGGCCTTCGTGGGATCTGGGCAAGCTCGAAAGCGTTGGCGCGAACTACACGATCATGAACGGGTATCTTCAGGGGCGTCTTGCGGATGATGAAGGGGCTGAAATGTTGCTGCGATCTGCGCGCGAGACAGCGCAGGTTGGCAAGCGCTTGGGTGTGGATCGTCTGAACCTACACGGTACTGGTTTGGGCGATGGTGGAATTCCCATCTGGCAACATGACGTCGTGACCGGTGACATGTGGCTGACAGCGCGCGACACGCTGCAACGTATCTGTGATCTGGCGGAACAGGAAGATGTTGTTTTCACGTTGGAAAACCTAAACCTGCTGGACCATCCCGGCTGTCCCTTTGGGTCGACCGAAGACGTTCTGGCTCTGGTTTCGTCTGTCAATCATCCACGTCTGCGCATCAATCTGGATCTATATCACACGCAAATCGGTGAAGGGGATCTGGTCCGTTGGTGCAAGAAATGCCTGCCATGGATCGGAGAAGTTCAGGTTGCTGACAATCCCGGCCGGTGTGAACCCGGAACCGGTGAGATCAATTATGCCGCCGTTGCAAGGGCGCTGGATGACATGGGGTATCATGGACCTGTCGGTCTGGAGGCTTTCGCAGCAGACAACCCGGAAACGGCGCTTGAGGCCTTCCGGGTTGCTTTTACGATTTAAAGGCGCTCGCGGACGTTATCGTTGGGGTGGCGCGCCAAAGGCACGGATTACGGTGCGGGCAGCGGCCTCGACCGGGTCGTGGGTTTCCTTCAGTATGGTGACCCGATCAAACCTTTCAGGATCACGATTGACGGCGTCTCGCATGGCGTGACCAAACGCCATACGCAGTTCCGTCCCGATGTTGAACTTGCAGATCGAGGTCTCTCGTGCCAGTTTGCTGCGCTGTTCTACCGGCACGCCTGACCCGCCGTGAATGACCAAAGGCACCTCGGTCAAGGCATCAATCTCGGCGATGCGCGCCTCGTCCAGGCCACCTTCTTTGTTCTGCTGCAAGTGAACATTGCCAACCGAAATCGCCATCGCGTCCACCCCGCTTTCACGTGCGAATTTAGCGGCTTCCTCTGGGTCCGTTCCGTTCGATCCTTCGCCGCCCGAATATCCGACAAAGCCGATTTCGCCTTCGCAGGAAATCCCTGCTGCGTGGGCCATTTCGGCAATTGCGGCGGTCTCGTCAATATTCTGTTGCAATGGCTTGCGGGACCCGTCGAACATCAAAGAGGTAAACCCGCTGTCCAGCGCGATCTTGCAGTCTTCGAACGTGTACCCGTGATCCAGATGAGCCACGACCGGGACTGAGGCATTTTCGGCCAGATAACGGAACATCTTGCCTAAAATGGGAAGTGGTGTGTGTTCGCGACAGCTGGGTCCGGCCTGCAAAATCACAGGCGCATTCTCGGCTTCTGCAGCGGCCACATAAGCGCGCATGTCTTCCCAACCGAGGGTAACCAGCCCGCCAACGGCGTAACCCTGTTCATAGGCTGGTTGCAGGACGTCTTTCAGTGTGACGAGGGTCATTTGAACTTCGCGATCATGTCTTTGATGCCCGGGATCGTTTCGATCTGATAGGCATGTGTGGGTTGGAAATACTGCACCAGCGAGCGTTGGCTCAGCCCGCCGAGGATGGTGAAATAATACATCTCATAGCCCGGCAGAACGCAGCATGGATGATAGCCCTTGTCGATGCAGATCGTTGAGCCATCGACGATGTGATAGGCGTCACCGGGTTCGTTATCATCGCGTTGCAACATCTGTAGCCCCGAGCCCCAGTTGGGTTTGAAGCGGAAATTATAGGTCTCGTCGTGGCGCGTTTCGTCCGGCAGGCGGTTGGTGTCGTGCTTGTGGCTGGGAAAGCCCGACCAGCCGCCCTGACCAACTGTAAACAGCTCGCTCACCAACAGGCGGCCGACTTTGTCGTGCTGTTTTTGCCCGAGGATATGCTTGATCTTTCGATGGGTTTTGGTGTCGTCGCTGCCGTATTGAACAAGGTCGTGCTGGCGCACATCAAACGGGTCCAGCACCTTGTCGTATTTGGCGCCGGCAATGAACACTTCGGTTTCATCTGACACGCAAACCATTTGCACTTTCGCGCCGACAGGCACATAGACGCCTTCGGGTTCGCCATCCCAGACATCTTCGCCCCGGTTACCCAGTTTCGGGAAGGCAACGCCTTCAACGTCCACATCGACACTGCCGGTGGCTGGTACGATGCAGGTTTCATAGCCGGGAACCTGGTATTCGAACGCCTCACCCTTTTTCAGCTTAACGATGTTGAAATAATTCAGCGGAACCGTTGGGTCATCGGCATCGACGATGGGCTTGTTCTGATTGTCATAGGGCGCGATGTGCATGGGTGTCTCCTATGTGGTCGGGCCGGAGTGTGAGGCGAGGAACGCGTCTAATTCCGAGGTCGTGGGCATGGCTGGCGCGCATCCTGGCTGGGATACAACGATCGATGCGCAGGCCGAGCCGCGCATGACAGCATCCCTCAAGTCATGGCCCGCAGCAATTGAGGCCAATAGACCCGCCATGAAACTGTCTCCTGCCCCATTGGGTTTGACGGCCGTGACCGGATAGATGCCGGTTTCGATCTCTTGCCCGTCCAGCAGCGTGACGGCACCTTTTTCGCCCATTTTGTAGATGACGATCCGACCGGGTTTTTCTGCCAGCTGCTTGGCCTTGGCAAAGCCCTTGTCGATACCGCCAGCCATGAACCCGAACTCTTCGTCATTGCCGACGATCAGGTCGCTGGCTTCACCGGCCCGCGACAAGACTTCGGCGGCTACCTCGGGCGAAGGCCAGCTGTAGGGGCGGTAGTCGATATCGAATATGATTGGCAGGCCAACAGCTCGCGCGTTTTCGAACGCACGGAATGTGGCGCTGCGTGATGGTTCGGATGCAAAGACCGTGCCCGCCGAAATGACTGCCGAAAAGGACGAATAATCGACCTTGTCCATGTCCTCTTCGGTGACCTGAAAATCGACGGCACCGTTGCGGTAGATGACATTCTGAAAGTTTTCGGTCCGGCTTTCGTAGACGGCCAGCGACATACGGTATTCACCGCCCAAAACGCGGATATAGGTGGTGTCTACGCCATAGTGGCGCAAGCGGTTCAGGCAGAAGCGACCGACCGCATCGTCTGAGACTGACGTGATCAGAGAGGCCTGACTGCCCAATTTGACCAACCCGGCGCAAATATTTGCTGAAGAACCACCCAGATCAGCATGGAAGGTGTCGGCGTCCTCGCTTTTGACACCGATCGGGTCCGCATACATATCCATGCCAGCACGCCCGAAAACGGCGAAGCGGTTTCCTTTGATACCGTCTAACAAAGCGCTCAAGTCATGTCCTCCGGCAAAGTGGGGTGTGCAAAGTTTGGACCTTGCGCTGAATCGATTCACACGATACTGATTTTGCAACCGGTTGCAAATGATATGTTCGGAGCCGTTGCAGATGCCTGAAATCGGAATTGGAATTGTGGGTGGCGGCTATATGGGCAAGGCTCATTCCGTTGCCATGTCGGCCGTTGGCGCGGTTTTCAACACCGCATTAAGGCCCCGGCTTGAAGTCATTTGTGCGTCCAGCCCCAAAAGCGCTGAACGTTACCGCCTGGCCTATGGTTTTGAACGCGCGACTGACGATTGGCGTGTGCTGGTTAAAGACCCCATGGTCGAAGCCATTGTGATCGCCTCACCGCAATCCACGCATCGTCAGATTGCCGAAGCAGCTTTTGGTCTGGGCAAGCCCGTGTTGTGTGAAAAGCCCTTGGGTGCATCGCTGGAAGACAGTCAGGCAATGGTTGCGGCGGCCGAAGCCGCAGGCGCTGTGAACATGGTTGGGTTCAACTATATTCGCACGCCCGCCAGCCAGTTTGCCCGCCAACTGATCGCCGATGGAGAGATCGGCGACATCACGTGGTTCCGGGGTGAGCACACCGAGGACTTTTACGCTGATCCGCAGGCCCCCGCCACGTGGCGCACAACGGGCATGGCCAATGGCACAATCGGCGACTTGGCCCCGCATATGGTGAACGGAGCGATGGCCCTGGTTGGACCGATTGCTCAGGTGATGGCCGATGTGGAAACCGTGCATAAAACTCGGCCCGGAGGTGAAGTCACGAATGACGACCATGCCCAGATGATGTGCCGGTTCGAAAACGGCGTTATGGGCAACCTGTATTTCAGCCGCGTCGCGACGGGTCGTAAAATGGGCTATGCGTATGAAATATCAGGCACAAAGGGCGCAATCCGGTTCGATCAGGAGGATCAGAACGCGCTGTGGCTGTATAAGCGGGAAGGGCCCGAAGCCGCGCGTGGGTTCACCAAGATTCTGACAGGTCCCGCGCACCCGGATTATGAACCCTTCTGTCAGGGCCCGGGTCACGGCACCGGCTATCAGGACCAGATCATCATCGAGGCCAAGGACTTTCTGCAGGCCATACACACCGGAGAAGCGATCTGGCCGACCTTCCGTGTCGGGCACGAGGTCAACCGCGTGCTGGCCGCCGCCTTGGCGTCGTCAGACCAGCGACAATGGAAAGACATCAGCGATTTCTGATCGCTCAATCTATGAAATTCTAAAGAGAGACGATGACCATGGCTAAGTTGAGATGGGGCATGATCGGAGGCGGTGAAGGCAGCCAGATTGGGCCTGCCCATCGATTGGGCGCGCAGGCTGACGGGCTGTTTGAGTTTGCTGCTGGCGCGCTGGACCACCGGCCCGAAGCGGGCCGCGAATACGCGCAACGACTGGGTGTTGCTGCCGACCGTGCATATGGCAACTGGCAAGAGATGCTGGCGGGCGAGAAAGACCGGGATGATCGAATTGATCTGGTGACCATCGCCACGCCAAACTCGACTCATTTCGAGATCGCCAAGGCGTATCTTGAGGCGGGCTTTAACGTGTTGTGCGAAAAGCCGATGACCATGACGGTTGAAGAGGGCGAAGAGATCGTCCGCGTCGCTGAAGCTTCGGGCAAGATCTGCGCGGTGAACTATTGCTATTCCGCTTACCCGATGGTGCGTCAGGCGCGTGCGATGGTGCGTGCAGGCGACATCGGCAAGGTGCGGTTGGTTGTGACGAACTTCAGCCATGGCCACCATGGCGATGCGACCGACGCAGACAACCCGCGTGTACGCTGGCGCTATGATCCTGCGATGGCAGGTGTCTCGGGGCAGTTCGCAGATTGCGGTATCCACGCGCTGCATATGGCCAGCTTTATCTGCGATGACGAGGTGAAGACCCTTTCCGCCGATATGGCTTCGACCATCGCGAGCCGTGAACTGGAAGACGATGCAATGATCAACTTCCGGATGGAGGGCGGCACGGTTGGACGCCTTTGGACGTCATCGGTGGCAATCGGGCGGCAACACGGCTTTGACATTCAGGTCTTTGGCGAAACCGGCGGGTTACGCTGGGCGTCCGAGCAACCCAACCAGTTAATCTATACCCCGGTGGGTGGGCGCACTCAGATCATCGAAAAGGGTGAGGGCGGACTTCACGACGAGGTTCAGCGCTTGTCTCGGGTCGCAATCGCGCACCCCGAAGGGTTCCCGCTGGCTGTTGCCAATATCTATTGCGATCTGGCCGATGCAATTCGTGGTGAAAGCCGGGATGGGCTGCCGGGGGCGGCTGATGGGGTCCGCTCCATCGCCGCTGTCCATGCGGCTGTTGCTTCGGGCAAAGCGGATGGTGCGTGGCAGGATGCCCGCCCGCCAATGTTTCGCTGATCAGGGGCGGGGCCGCAACGTGCCCCGCTCAATCACCCGGCAGGGGAAAATACGGGCCTCGGGATAGCGCTGGGGCTCTTTCAACATCTCGACAACTAGATCGACGGATGAGGTAATGATCTGCTTGATCGGCTGGTGGATCGTCGTCAGGTCGATGCTTTCCCAGCGCGACATTTCCATGTCGTTCAACCCAATGATTCCAACATCTTTGCCCGGCTGCAAACCGTGATCCTTCAGCGCTGAAAGTGCGCCAATCGACAGGATGTCGTCACCGCAGAAATAAGCCTGGGCTGGGTTGTTGGTCAAAAGGCCCAGCATCTCGACCCGCCCTGCCTCGAAAGAGTAAGCCCCAGCAAAACAATGGTTTACTTCAATCTCCGGGTGCTCAGCCATCTCTTCCATAAAGCCGCGATGTCGATCCAGGGCCGAGGTCGCGTCTTTGGGCCCGCCCAGATAGCCGACGCGTGTGTACCCGCGTGCCAAAAGTTCACGGGCGGCCATACGCCCGCATTCCACGTTGTCGATGCCGACGACATGCACTTCGGGTGAAGTGGCCGAACGTCCAAATGTATGCACCACGGGCACGCCCGCGTCGTGAAAAGCTTTGGCAAAGCTCGGCGGCAGCGTTGACGACGCCACGATGGCAGCATCCACCGAGTATTGCCGCAACATGCGGACGGAATTGGCGGGCTCGGTCTCATCCGTTAGGTTCACGATCAATGGGCGCAGGCCGCGTTCCTGCAAGGCGCGTGTGAATTGATCGAAGACCTCAAGGAAAATGGGGTTGTGGAAGTTGTTCGAAATCAAGCCGATCAGCTTTGTCCGCCCCGTCGTCAAAGACGAAGCAAGTGCGTTGGGGCTGTAACCCAATTCGCGCGCCGCTTTTTCGACTTTGCTGCGTGTTTTTGCCGAAACCGAAGCGCCTTCGGTGAAGGTGCGAGAGACAGCAGATCGCGAAACACCGGCAAGGGCAGCGACGTCTTTGAGTGTCACGCTCAAGGGTGGCTCCAAGGGCAAAAGGGAAGGGGCATTGAGGCGATTGTCATTGTAAGTTCATTATGCATTATCGACCAATTCCCGCAACCGGTTGCAAAACATCACAAGACAGATCTTCAGTCGTAAAATCTTCATCGAAATGTGAATTATGTGTTCCGAAACAGCTCGGACGCCAAGACTCTGCCTTTAGGTTCAGTTGCCTTGGCCTAAGACACACTGGAAACGGACGCAAATGCAACTGCGCTCAGCACCCAGTGATCAAAAAGGTCTATTTCGCGGAAATGGGCGCTGTGTGTTCAATTGAAACAGAACTCTTGGTATTTTCCGTCAAGGTCAGAAGAAAATCTTCGTTTTGGTTCATTTGAACACTGTGGTACTTCATGTGAACGTTACAGAATCGCTTTACAGGGCGGTCAGGCGTCAATCTTGACACGACCTGCCCCAACATTGCTTTGTGACCCAGCCTGGAGGATCCAATGAAAACAACGACGAAATACGCTGCTGCGACCGCTGCGATTTTCGCTGCGCCTACCGCCTTTGCCGCCGATAAGGCAGAAGTTCAGTTCTGGCACGCCATGGGCGGCCAGTTGGGCGAAATCACCGACAAGTTTGCCGATGATTTCAACGCACAGTCGGACAGCTGTGTGATCAACTCGACTTACAAAGGCAACTACACCGAGAACATGACCGCCGCCATCGCCGCCTTCCGCGCCAACGAGCAGCCGCATATCGTTCAGGTTTTTGAAGTTGGCACTGCAACCATGATGGCCGCAGGCGACAAGGGTGCGATCTATCCTGTCTACAAGCTGATGGAAGACGCGGGCATCGAATTCGATCAGTCGAAATATCTGCCGGCTGTGATTTCATATTACACGGACACCGACGGCAACCTGCTGTCGCTGCCTTTCAACTCGTCGACCCCGGTTCTGTGGTACAACAAGACCGCTCTGGACGCGGCGGGTGTTGCCGTTCCGACGACATGGGATGAAGTGGAAGAGGTGGCGCGCGCACTAAAGGCCAACGGTGTTGAAAAGCCGTTTTCTTTCGGCTGGCAGTCGTGGTCGAACCTCGAAAACTATTCGGCTTGGCATAACATTGACTTTGGCTCAGAAGAAAATGGCTTTGCCGGCCTGTCGACCGAATTCACCTTCAACAACGACGCGGTTGTAAACCATATCCAACGTATCGCCGACATGGGCAAAGAGGGGCTGTTTGTCTATGGCGGTCGTCGGGGTGACAGCCGCGGTCAGTTCGTGAACGGTGAAACCGCGCTTTGGATCAACTCGTCGGCTTACTATGGCGGCTTCAAGAACGACATCAAGGATTTCGAGTTCGGTCAAACCATGTTGCCGTTGGATTCCGCTCTGGCTGATGCCCCGCAAAACTCGATCATCGGTGGCGCGACCCTTTGGGTTCTGAACGGACACGAACAGCCCGAATACAAGTGCGCGGCCGAGTTCTTCCAGTTCCTGTCAGAGCCTGAGCAGCAAGCCAATTGGCATCAGACCACGGGTTACGTTCCCATCACCACAGCTGCGTATGAGCTGTCAAAGGAACAGGGTTTCTATGAGACCGATCCGGGCACCGATACCGCCATCAAACAGCTGAGCCTGAACGAGCCCACACCGGCTTCGAAAGGTCTGCGCTTTGGCAACTTCGTTCAGATCCGCGACGTGATCAACGAAGAGCTGGAAGCTGTCTGGTCGGGTGAAAAAGACGCTCAGACCGCAATGGATGACGCTGTTGAACGTGGTAACGCCCTGTTGCGTAAATTCCAGGACGCAAACAGCTAAAATACCCCCTCATGGCGCGGTCCCCTTTGGTTTGAGGGGGCCGCGTTCTCGATCCTCTCGATCCTACTGACTACTGAGATCCGACATGCAGAAACGCGTCGTCTTCCGATCCAAGCTGCTGCCTTACCTTCTGGTGGCACCACAGATCGCCATCACGCTGATCTTCTTTTTCTGGCCATCCTATCAGGCTTTAGAAAGCTCTTTCTTTGTTGAAGACGCGTTTGGGTTTTCCCGCAACTGGGTTGGAATGCAGAATTATGCAGAACTGTTTGCCGACCCCGGTTATCTCAGATCATTCAAAACCACGCTGATTTTCAGCGTTTCGGTTGCCGCCCTCGCCATGAGCATCTCGCTGGGTTTGGCCGTTGCGGCCAACCGTGTGATCCGCGCCGCGACCGCGTATCGTACCCTGCTTATCTGGCCCTATGCAGTCGCGCCCGCTTTGGCCGGGGTGATCTGGTATTTTCTGATGAACCCAAGCCTTGGCATTGTCGCCTATTGGCTGAAAGGCTTGGGGGTGAACTGGAACCATTATGTGAATGGTGATCAGGCGCTGTTGCTGGTGATTGTCGCGGCGGCGTGGAAGCAGATCAGCTATAACTTCCTGTTCTTCTTGGCCGGTTTGCAAAGCATCCCGAAATCGCTGATCGAGGCTGCTGCCATTGACCGTGCCAGCCCGGCGCGGCGGTTCTGGACGATTGTGTTCCCGCTGCTGACGCCCACCACATTCTTTCTGCTTGTGGTCAACCTTGTCTATGCCTTCTTTGACACCTTTGCCCTGATCCACGCGACAACAGAAGGCGGCCCGGTCGATGCGACCTCGATCCTTGTCTATCGCGTTTATTCCACCGGCTTCGTCGGTCAGGATTACGGCAGTTCAGCTGCTCAGTCGGTTATTCTGATGGCACTGGTGGTTGGCATGACCTTCATCCAATTCCGCTATATCGAGCGTAAGGTGAACTACTGATGGTCGAAAATCGCCCCTTCCTGACCTTCTTGACCCATGCTGCGCTGATCACCGGTGTTCTGTTCCTGTGCTTTCCGGTCTGGATGGCGCTGGTGGCATCAACACACAGTGCAGGTGCGCTGTCCTCGTCCCCCATCCCGATGTGGTTTGGCGATCAGGGCTGGCAGAACTATTCCCTGTTGATTAGCCAGGGCCTGCCCGAAGCGGGCGGAGTACCGCTGGGCCGCATGATGCTGAACAGTGCGATTATGGCGTTTGGGATCACCTTCGGCAAAATCGCCATCTCGATCATCTCGGCCTATGCTGTGGTTTATTTCAAGTTTCCGTTCCGCATGGTCTTTTTCTGGATGATCTTCATCACCCTGATGCTGCCGGTCGAGGTGCGCATTCTGCCCACTTTTGATGTGGTCACCAAAATGGGGCTGCTCAACAGCTATGCAGGGCTGATCGTGCCGTTGATTGCCTCGGCTACAGCAACGCTTCTGTTCCGTCAGTTCTTTCTGACCATCCCTGATGAGCTGATCGAGGCCGCGCGGATTGATCGCGCCGGACCATTGCGCTTTTTCTGGGACATCCTGCTGCCGCTGAGCCGCACAAACATCGCGGCGCTGTTCATTATCCTTTTCATCTTTGGCTGGAACCAATACCTGTGGCCGCTTTTGGTGACCACGGACGAAGGGCTCTACACCATCGTTATGGGCATTCAGCGCATGGTGAATTCGGGTGAAAGCCTGCCGGTCTGGCATCTGATCATGGGTACGGCCGTTCTGGCGATGATCCCGCCGGTTCTGGTTGTGATTGCAATGCAAAAGCTCTTTGTCAAAGGGCTTGTGGAAAGCGAGAAATAATATGGCCAATCTGAGCATCAGATCCCTGGGCAAAACCTATCCCGGCGGCGTGTCGGCTGTGCGCGACGTCAATGTCGAGATCCAGGATGGTGAGTTCATCGTACTGGTCGGCCCATCGGGCTGTGGCAAGTCGACTATCCTGCGGATGATTGCAGGACTTGAAACCATCACGACGGGTGATCTGGATATTGATGGTCGCCGTGTGAATGATCTGGAACCCGGAGATCGGGACATTGCAATGGTGTTCCAGAACTATGCGCTTTACCCGCACATGACCGTGCGCGCGAATATGGAATATGGCCTGAAAAACGAAGGTCTGCCGAAAGACGAGATTGCCGAGCGCATTGCCGAGGCATCGCGTACGTTGCGCCTGTCGGATTATCTGGATCGCAAACCGCGCCAGCTTTCGGGCGGGCAACGCCAGCGCGTTGCCATGGGGCGTGCCATCGTACGCAAACCGAAAGTGTTCTTGTTCGATGAACCGCTGTCTAACCTCGACGCCAAGCTGCGTACCCAATTGCGGGCCGAGCTGAAAGCCCTCCATGCCCGGCTGAACGGCACCTTTATCTATGTGACCCACGATCAGGTCGAAGCGATGTCGCTGGCAGACCGCATCGTGATCATGAGCGAGGGTCAGATCGAACAAATCGGCACACCGATGGACCTGTATCTGCGCCCTGCAACGCGCTTTGTCGCAGAGTTTATCGGCACACCGGCGATGAACTTCATCGACGCAACGGTTGGGTCTGATGGGCATTCTTTGCAGATCGGAGAGCAAATGATTGCGTCCGACGCGCCCATTCAGGCACCGGCAGGCACATCGGTGAATGTTGGCATTCGCCCGGAACATCTTCACCGTGGGCACGGCCATGCGATGCACGTGAAGCTCACAACCGGTTTTGTCGAACAGCTTGGCGCGGACACGATCGTGCATGGCGAAGTGTCTACCAACGGCACGCCTTCGCCTCTGGGTGTTCGTCTTCAGGGTGTTCACATGCCTGAACCTGGCAGTGAACTGGAACTTGGGGCGGCTTTGTCAGATCTGCATCTATTTGATGCGGCCTCTGGGCGTCGTTTGAATACATGAGCGCTGACACAAGCACGCGGTCATCGATCCCAAATATAGAGCCATCGGGACCCATATGGGACGACATCTCGCGTGCCGTCACGCCGGATATGGCGTTTCGCTGGTACGAAGACATTCGCGATCGCCTGCCCGCAGCGCCAAGCCAAACGGGCGCGTTGCAACATATCCCCGATCTGGGGGAAATTGCAGATCACGCCGACGTGTTCGTCTTTGATGCGTATGGTGTGCTCAATACGGGAACGATCCCGATACCGGGTGCGGCCCGGCGCGTCTCTGACCTGCGCGCGGCTGGTAAATCAGTGTTTGTGCTGACCAATGCTGCCAGTTACGCGGCCACCCAAGCGCGCGAAGTTTTCCGGGATCTGGGCTTTGATATTACGTTGGAAGAGATCGTTTCCAGCAGAATGGTGTGCGAGCGACATTTACCGCATCTGCCAAGCGGTCAGAGTTGGGGTGTTGCCGCCCCTGCTGATTGGGCCGGGGATGAGGTCGATGTGCCCACATTTCAACTGCTGGACGATATTGAAGTCTACGATCGGGCGGGCGGCATCCTGTTTCTGAGCACGCTGGATTGGAACAGCGATCGTCAGGCGCTGTTGCTCGACAGTCTGGCCCGCAACCCCCGGCCCGTTGTTGTGGCGAACCCGGATCTGGTTGCGCCGCGTGAAACCTGCCTGACGCGCGAGCCCGGATTTTACGCACATGACTTGCAATCCCGGCTTGGGCTGAAGCCGCAGTTTCACGGCAAACCCTTTGCATCCGTGTATCATGAGGTCGAACGCAGGTCGGGCGCGGTCGACCTGCGTCGTATTGTCATGGTCGGGGATACGTTGCATACCGACATTCTGGGGGCGCAATCGCATGGCTGGAGATCAGTTCTGATCACCAATCACGGCCTTTTTGCCGGCCAACGCGTGCAAAAATACATTGATGACAGCGGGTTGTACCCGGATTGGATCGCACCAAACATCTGAAAGGGGCGGGGTCTTGGACTTGAACGACAGGCAAAGGACGATCCTGGATCTGATCCGTCAGTCGGGTCTGCAATCGATTACGGACTTGTCCCGGCAATTCGACGTGGCCACACAGACCATTCGACGCGACATCAATGCGCTGTGCGACGAGGGTCTTGCGCGTCGGGTACATGGCGGGGTGGTGGCCCCCAGCAATCCGGTCAATCTGAACTTCAGATCGCGCCGAGTTATGAACGAAGGGGCCAAGCGCGCCATCGGTCAGGCCGCCGCTCAATTGATCCCGCAGGGGGCAACGGTGATGCTGGGCATCGGAACCACCGTGCAATACGTGGCCGAGGCCTTGCTGGAGCATTCCGATCTGACTGTTGTCACCAACAACCTTGAAGTCGCAACCATCTTTTGCGGTTCGGTCACGGCCGAGGTCCATTTCACTGCAGGTGTCCTGCGGCCTGAAGATCGCGATGTGGTTGGCGGGCAAACATTGCTGGATTACCAAAGGTTCCGCGCAGATTTTGGTGTAATCGGGGCAGGTGGCTTGTCACCGAACCATGGGCTGCTGGACTACAAGGCCATTGACGCGGATGTCAGTCGCATGATCCTGCAGCAATCCCGTCAAGCGCTGTTGGTGGCTGACGTGGGCAAGTGGAACAGATCGCCGAAGTTTCAGGTCGCGGGTTTCGACAGGATCGACACCATGGTGACAAATGAAGCACCACCTTGCGAAATTGAGGGCCTCAGCCTGCATCACGTTGCAGAGCAGAACCTCTGAATCTCCAGGCGCCGGTTCTTCGAGGCAAACGAAAAGGCCCGCAGAAAACCTGCGGACCTTTTCATGGTACTTTCCGAGCAACTTACTGCGGGATTTCGCCTTCCAGCCCTTCGACATAGAAGTTCATGCCGGCCAGCGTGCCGTCATCAGCCACTTCGCCTTCAGCCAGCCAGTCGCTGCCGTCCTGCTTTTTCAGCGGACCGGTGAAGGGGTGGTACTCGCCCGCAGCCATGGCGGCTTTCAGTGCCAGGGCTTCTTCCTTCACATCAGCCGGAACGGCGTCTGAAATCTCGCCAATTGCAACCATGCCTTCGCGGATGCCATCCCAAGTGTTGGCGCTTTCCCAAGTGCCATCCATGACGGCTTGGGTCCGGGCAATATAGTAGGGAGCCCAATCATCGATGATCGACGAGACGCGCGGGAACGGAGCGTATTCGCTCATGTCAGACGCCTGACCAAAGGTGACAACATTGCCAGCCTCTTGTGCAGCAGCCTGCGGCGCGGTCGAGTCGGTGTGTTGCAGGATCACGTCTGCACCCTGTTCGATCAGAACGGTGGCGGCGTCAGCCTCTTTTGCCGGATCAAACCAAGTGTAGGCCCAAACGATCTTGAACTCGACATCCGGGTTCACCTTCTTGGCGTGGATATAGGCCGAGTTGATGCCACGGATAACTTCGGGGATCGGGTAGGACCCGATATAGCCGATGATATTCGACTTGGTCATGTTGCCCGCGATATGGCCCTGGACGGCGCGACCTTCGTAGAAACGTGCTGAATAGACCGAGACGTTGTCTGCTGTCTTATAGCCGGTTGCGTGCTCGAATTTAACATCCGGGAATTTCTTGGCCACGTTGATGGTTGGATCCATGTAGCCGAACGAGGTGGTGAAGATCAGGTCAGCGCCTTCCAGCGCCATCTGGGTCATCACACGCTCAGCGTCCGGACCTTCTGGAACCGACTCCACAAAGACGGTTTCAACCTTGTCGCCAAAGTGGTCCTCGACAGCCAGACGGCCCTTGTTGTGCTCATAGGTCCAGCCACCGTCACCCACGGGGCCGACATAGACGAAGCCGACCTTGGTTTTGTCTTCGGCCATGGCCCCCGAGGCCAGGCCCAGTGCCATGGCGGCACTTGCCAGAAGTGTAGTGAATTTCATGTGTTACTCCCCAAGTTGGTTCAGTTGGCCCCTAGTTCGAGGCATGGAAGGTCCGGCCCAGTGAGGCAGGTGCGCTGCTCTTGTCGGCCGAAAGGATCACAAGCACAAGGATCGTGATGATGTAAGGCGACATTGCCAGATACTCGACAGGAATGGCAACGCCCGCTGCCTGCAAATTAAGCTGCAACACGGTGATGCCGCCGAACAAATAGGCACCCAACAAGGCGCGCCACGGTTTCCAGCTGGCAAACACCACCAAGGCCAGAGCGATCCAGCCCACACCGGCTGTCATGCCTTCGGTCCACTGCGGCACGCGGATCAGGCTGATATAGGCACCGCCCAGACCCGCACAGGCCCCGCCGAACAGGATTGCCATGATGCGGATCTTGATGACCTTGTAGCCCAGCGCGTGTGCGGCATCGTGGTTTTCGCCAACCGCGCGCAGGATCAGGCCGACGCGGGTGTATTTCAGCGTCGCCCAGACCGCTGCGGTCAAAGCGATACCAACATAAAGGATCGGGTCATGCTGGAACAGGATCGGGCCGATGACCGGGATATCGCTGATCACCGGGATATGGATTTCGCCCATGCTCGGGGGTTTGACACCCACATAGCTTTGCCCCATCAACGCGCTGAATCCCAGCCCGAACAGGGTCAAGGCAAGACCACTTGCCACCTGATTGGCCAAGGCCACCTGTGTCAGCAAAACAAACAGCAGTGACAGCACCGCCCCCCCAATGGCCGCCGCGACAAAGCCCAACCAGGGCGACCCGGTCTCGACCGAGATTGCAAAGCCGCTGATCGCACCCACAATCATCATGCCTTCGACGCCAAGGTTCAGAACGCCTGCTTTTTCAACGACCAGCTCTCCGATCGCGGCCAGCAGCAGGGGGGTTGCGGCCACCATCAGCGAGGCAACCAGAAGGACGGGATTGATTTCACCAAGGTCCATTATGCCACCTCGCTACGCGCCGCACGGATGCGGTAGTTTGTCAGAAGATCGAAAGCCAGAAGGAAGAACAAAAGCATCCCCTGGAAGACTTGGATCGCAGCAGCGGGCAGACCCAGCTGAGACTGCGCGATTTCCCCGCCAATATAAGTCAGCGCCATCAGGCCTCCGGCCAGCAGGATGCCCACCGGATGCAGGCGGCCCAGAAAGGCAACGATGATCGCGGTGAAGCCATAGCCAACGTTAAAGTCTATGCTGACCACGCCCGAAGGCCCTGAGACCTCGAACATCCCTGCCAGCCCGGCCAGTGCCCCGGACAGGCCCAGACAGAACAGGATTAGCCGCGCCGGGTTCACGCCTGCAAATTTCGCCGCACGTGGCGCTTCACCTGTCAAACGGATGTGAAAACCCAGCATGTGCCGGTTCAGCAGCACATAGGCAAAGATCACAGCAATCAGTGCTGTAACCACGCCCCAATGCATCCCAGACCCGGCGATCAACTCGGCATTATGCGCGCTGTCATATTGCTGCAGGTTGCGCGATCCGGGAAAGCCAAAACCTTCTGGGTTCTTCAGCAGACCCAGCGAAACCGAGGCTAGCATCTGCTCGGCCACATAGACCAGCATAAGCGACACCAGGATTTCATTGGTGCCAAAACGCACCTTCAGAAAGGCCGGTATCATCGCCCAAAGCCAGCCGCCGAACGCGCCTGCGATCACCATGATCGGGAAGATGTAAAACGCATCCAAAGGATAAAAGGTCAGTCCAGCACCTGCACCAAAGATGGCACCCATGATGTACTGACCTTCAGCCCCGATGTTCCAGATACCAGCCCGAAAGCCCAAAGACAGGCCAATAGCAATCAAAACCAGTGGCGCGCCTTTGACCAACAATTGTGGGCGATAGTAGAAAGCAAACTCGCCAAACAGCGGTTCCCAGAAAATGGTGCCAATGGCTTCGATCGGGTTCTTGCCCAGAATGGCAAACAACACCCCTCCAAACACCATTGTCGCCAGAACCGCCACCAGAGGGGTCGCATAGGACCACGCCTTGGACGGCTGTGGCCGTTTTTCCAACACAATCACCTGCACATCCCCCTGCGTTCTTCATCTTTTTTAAAATACTCTCGCCGAAGGCGACGCCACGGTTCACACATGCGCCACCTCCATTCCGTGGGCGCCGCCCATCATCAGGCCGATCTCGTCCACGGTTAGTCCTGTAGTCGGGCGCGGTGCGCTTAGCCGTCCTTCATTCAACGCCGCAAAGCTGTCCGAGATTTCCATCAGCTCATCCAGATCCTGGCTGATGCAGACCACGGCAGTCCCTTTGGCGGCCAGATCCAGAATGGCCTGCCGGATAGATGCCGCAGCAGCAGCATCCACGCCCCAGGTGGGCTGGTTTACAACCAGAACATCGGGGTTTTGCAGCACTTCACGACCGATCACGAATTTCTGCAGGTTCCCGCCAGACAAAGACCGGGCGGCATTCTCTGGACCCGGCGTGCGGACGTCAAAAGCGCTGATGATCTTTTCGGCAAAGCTCTTGGTTTCGGCCCACTTGAGGAAACCGTTGCTTTCCAGCCCTTCCCGCACCGATCCGGTCAGCAAGGCGTTTTCCGTCAGGCTCATATCCGGGGCTGCCGCATGACCCAGCCGCTCTTCGGGGGCCGTCAGCACACCCAGCTTGCGCCGCGCGGTGGGGCCGAGCTTGCCGATCCGCTGGCCGTTGAACTTGATCGCATCCGCGGCGGTCAGAATTTCACCGGACAACACGCCCAGCAATTCATCCTGCCCATTCCCGGCAACGCCACCGATGCCCAAAACCTCACCCTTGCGGACAGTCATGTGGATGTTCTTCAGCGCTGTACCGAATTCCGAGGGCGACGGGACGGACAGTCCACTGACATCCAGCGCAATTTCACCAAATTCGCGCCCCGACCGTTCAGGCGTTTGCAGGGTTGATCCCACCATCATCTCGGCCATGTCCCGCGCGGAAGTTTCAGCAGGCACGCATTCGCCCACATTCTTGCCCAGCCGCAGGATCGTCGCGTGATCACACAGCGTGCGGATTTCTTCCAGCTTGTGCGAGATGTACAGGATCGACGTCCCTTCGGATCGCAGCTTGTTCAGCGTTTCAAACAGGATTTCGACCTCTTGCGGGGTCAGCACGCTCGTCGGTTCGTCCATGATCAACAGTTTGGGGTCCTGCAACAGGCAACGGATGATCTCGACCCGCTGCCGCTCACCCGCCGACAGATCGCCAACCGTGCGATATGGGTCCAAAGGCAATCCGTAGGTCTCGGACACTTCGCGGATGCGCGAGGCCAGATCGCCCATCGGTGGCGGGTTCTCCATCCCCAACGCAATATTCTCGGCCACGTTCAAAGCGTCGAACAACGAGAAATGCTGGAACACCATCGCGATCCCGTCCGCCCGCGCGGCGCGCGGCTCGGGCGGCGCAAAAGGCTGACCTCGCAGCAGCATCGTGCCGCTGTCGGGCTTCACCAGCCCGTAGATCATCTTGACCAGCGTGGATTTGCCCGCGCCGTTTTCCCCCAGCAGGGCGTGAACTTCACCCTCGCCGATGTCAAAAGACACCTGATCATTGGCCACGACACCGGGATAGGCTTTGGTCAGCCCTTGCAGGCTCAGAAGTGGAGTGGTCACGCGCTCAGGTCCTTCTTCAACTCGTTCTGCCGGGCCGGGCGCAACAGCTGCGCGGCAACGCCGACGGCGATCATCTGCGGGTGTTTGCCCAGGTTCGGATCACCAATTGGACAGGTGATCCGGCTGATCCGCTCGGGCGAATGCCCAAGGGCCGCCAGCCGCGACCGGAATCGCGCCCATTTCGTAGCCGAGCCGATCAGTCCCGCAAAGCCGAAATCATGTAAAAGCAGCCTGTTGCACAGCTCCAGGTCCAAATTGTGTGAATAGGTCAGCACAAGATGCTCGGCATCGGTCGGTGCGTGTCGAACCAGTTCGGCCGGTTTGGTAACTGGAACCGTGGTAACTCCGGCGGCAATCGTGTCGGGAAACCGATCCAAGCCAGTGTCGATCCAGGTGATCGCAAGGTCGGGCAGCGGTGAGAGAACATCCACCAAAGCCCGTCCAACATGACCGGCACCCCAAATCCAAAGGTTCCGGTTTGGTTTGTGCACTGGCTCGATCATCCAGCCGTCAACCATCTGGGGTTCAGGTGTGATCCCCTGACCACGCGCAGTTGCCAGCAATCGTTTGACCGACAGCGGCATCTCTTCGCCTGATGTGGCGCGCGCGATGAGAGTTTCATCCAGCGTTTCCAGCGCCGCGCGGTCATAGACCTCGCTGAGCAACGATACCGCGCCACCACAACATTGACCCATCTCGGGTCCAAGCGCGTGATGTGTCAGGAGCGAAGCCTGGGTCTGTGCCCGCGCCGCCTTGGCTGCTTGATATTCCAGCGTCCCTCCGCCGATGGTGCCGCTTTGACTGTCCTTCCAGACAAGCATGGCTGCGCCAACCTCGCGCGGAGACGATCCTTTGATCCCGGCAATAACCACCCGGACCACTCGTCCATGGGTTTCGACCGCCTCCCTCAAAGCCTCCAGGTCAAATCCCATCAGATGCCTCCCTTCATCCTTTGAACACCGCGCCAGACTTCTTCGGCCGTGGCAGGCGCGTCGAGCGCGGGGTAGGTATCGCCACAGGCCGCGACCGCGTTCGACAGGGCCAGCCATGCTGAGATGCCCAACATGAAGGGCGGTTCGCCAACCGCTTTCGAGCGATAGATCGTGTCTTCGCGGTTCGCGCCATCCCAAAGCGCGACATTGAAAATGTCAGGCCGGTCAGAGCAGGCAGGGATCTTGTAGGTCGAGGGCGCATGTGTGCGCAGGTTGCCCTTGCCATCCCAGACCAGTTCCTCGGTTGTCAGCCAGCCTGCGCCTTGCACGTAACCGCCTTCGACCTGCCCGATATCCAATGCGGGGTTCAGCGATGCGCCCGCGTCATGCAGGATGTCCGTGCGTAGAATGCGATTTTCGCCCGTCAGCATATCCACAGCGACCTCGGAGACCGACGCGCCATAGGCGAAGTAGAAGAACGGGCGCCCCCGCCCTGCGATCCGGTCCCATTCGATCTTGGGCGTTTTATAGAATCCAGTCGCCGACAAGCTGATCCGGCCCTGATAGGTCAACGCTGCGGCTTCGGCGAATGTGTATTTCTCTTCCCCAACCATAACGTGACCATCGGAGAAACTGACCATCGATGGATCAGCCTGATGCCGTTCCGCCAGATAGTCTGCCATCCGGTCGCGGATCGTATCACAAGCGGCTTTCACTGCCATGCCGTTCAGGTCACTGCCCGAGGACGCCGCCGTGGCTGAGGTATTGGGCACCTTGGCTGTATCCGTGGCGGTGATTTTCACCATCTCAAGCGGAATGCCGAAGCGCGACGCGGCGACTTGCGCGACTTTCTGGAACAGGCCCTGTCCCATTTCCGTGCCGCCATGGTTCAGGTGGACCGAGCCGTCTTGGTACACATGCACCAGCGCACCTGCCTGATTGAGGTGGGTCAGCGTGAAGGAAATCCCGAACTTGACCGGAGAGAAGGCAATGCCTTTCTTGATCACGCTATTTTTTGCGTTCCATTCCGCAATGGCGGCTTTTCGCGCGGCGTAGTCGCTGGATTTCAGCAGTGCATCGGTCATTCCGTGCAATTCGAAATCGCTGACCTCCATGCCGTAGGGCGTCGTGTTGCCACCGGCAGGAAGGGCGCGCACCGGCGCGTTCCCGGTTTCCACCGCGCCGCGGCTGGTCAGGTCCTCATGCGGGTCGGGGTGGCCCAGAGGTTTCTCCCGAGGCGCGACTTCAGCAACTGCATGTACAGGTTCATAGTAGTTCCGACGACGCAGCTCGACCGGGTCCAGCCCCAGTTCATGCGCGGCGTGATCCATCACGCGCTCGATCCCAACCATCCCCTGCGGTCCGCCAAAGCCGCGATAGGCGGTGGCGGATTGGGTGTTCGTTTTCAACCGGTGGCTTTCGATCCGCGCATTGGGCAGCAGATAAGCATTGTCCGAATGCAACATGGCGCGGTCGGCGACGGGCAGGGACAGGTCCTGCGCCCAACCGCAGATGGCGTAGTGAAGGAACGAAACGCCCTGAATATGCCCATGCTCATCGAACCCAGCCTTGTAGGAAATGCGGAACGCGTGGCGCTTGCCGGTGATGATCATGTCATCGTCGCGGTCATAGCGCATCTTGCAGGCTTTGCCTGTGGCACGCGCGGCAACGGCGCAAGCGACGGCCAGCGCGTTGCCTTGGCTTTCCTTGCCGCCAAAGCCGCCGCCCATGCGCCGGGTTTCGACCCGGACAGCATGCATCGGAACGCCCAACGCGTCCGCCACCTTGTGCTGAATTTCAGTCGGATGCTGGGTCGAGCTGTGCACCAGCATATCTGCGCCTTCATTTGGCTCTGCCAAGGCGGCCTGACCTTCCAGGTAGAAATGCTCCTGTCCGCCCAGTTCGAACGTGCCTTCGATCACATGTGCCGCGCCTGCAATGGCGGCATCCGCATCGCCCTTGGCGTAAATACGCGGGCCATCCTCGAACCGGCTGTCTGCGGCAAGCGCTTCTTCGACCGTCAGAATTGGGGTTTCTTGGGCATAATCGATCTTGCCCAGACGTGCGGCCTTGCGCGCGGCCAGATGGCTGGTGGCGACGACCAGAAATACGGGCTGGCCGATATAGTGAACCGTGCCGTCCGACAGCAATGGTTCATCATGGATCGAGGGCGAGACGTCATTGGCGAAAGGCAGGTCCTCGGCCGTCATCACCATCACGACACCTTCGGCGGCCTTCACATCTGAAAGATCCATCGCGGTAATCTTACCCTTGGCAATCGGGCTGATACCAAATGCCAGATGCAGCGTGCCTTTTGGTGTCGGGATGTCGTCCACATAACGCGCCGAGCCGGACACATGCAGCGGTGCCGCGTCGTGGGGGAGGGGTTTGGTCACGCTCATGCCGACACCTCCAGCACATTGGTGATCTCGCCCTGGTCTTCGAGGAAATAGCGTTCCAGCATCGCTTTGGCCGTTTCCAGACGATAAGTTGCCGAGGCGCGCATGTCCGTGAGTGGTGAATAGTCCTCGGCAAAAGCGGGCAGCGCGGCCGCAACGGTCTCGCGTGTCCAGGGTTTGCCGATCAGCGCGGCCTCGACATGGGTTGCCCGTTTCGGGATACCGGCCATGCCGCCAAACGCAATACGCGCCTGTGTGACGGTGCCGTCCGAAACGGTCACATTGAAACAGCCGCAAACGGCCGAGATATCCTGATCGAACCGTTTGCTGAGCTTGTATGCCTTCAGCCTGTCAGGCTGACGCGGGAAGCTGACGGCTTCGACGAATTCACCCGGGGCACGATCCTGCTTGCCATAGTCAATGAAGAACTCTTCCAACTGGATCGAGCGGCGCGCATCCCCTTTGCGCAGATGTAGTTTTGCATCCAAAGCAATCAGGGCAGGTGGGTTGTCTCCGATAGGAGAGCCATTGGCGATGTTGCCCCCAACGGTCGCTGCATGGCGGACCTGAACGCTGGCATAGCGGCGGATCATCTCGGCGTAGGACGGGTGAAGGTCGGCCAGGGCCTCTCCCATGCGGTTCATGTCGACCATTGCACCGAAGCGGGCTTCGGTATCGGTGATCTTGATTTCTTTCAAGTCATCACAACGGTTGAGGAATATGACCGGGTCCAGATCACGCAGCTGCTTGGTGACCCAAAGACCTACATCGGTTGCGCCAGCAACCAGAGTGGCGCTAGGGTGCTCGGCAAACAGAGACGCCAGTTCGTCAGCGCTGTTGGGGAGGAAGGGGGGCTCTGCCCCCCGGCCTGCGGCCTCCCTCCGAGGTATTTGTGAACAAGAGAAGGACCGGTCGTCGTTGATCCATTTTGGGGTTGGTTCAGCCTCGGCGGTTTTGGCGGCGCGGATAATTGGGGCGTAACCAGTGCAGCGGCACAGGTTCCCTGCAAGCTGGGTGTCGTGATCTGTTGCGCCATTTGCATGACTGGCGACCATCGACATCACAAAGCCGGGTGTGCAGAACCCGCACTGAGATCCGTGCAGATCCACCATCGCCTGTTGCACCGGGTGGGCTTCGCCACTCGGGCCCCTGGCGCCTTCGACGGTGCGGACGGCTTTACCATGCAATTGGGGCAGGAACAGGATGCAGGAATTCAGTGCCTTGTGGCCGTCTTCATCCGTGACCATAACGGTGCAGGCCCCGCAATCGCCTTCGTTGCAGCCTTCTTTGGTGCCAGTCAGGCCGCGATCCTCGCGCAGCCAATCCAGCAGGGTCGCCGTTGGATTGACATCCGCCAGCTCCACTGTCTCTCCGTTCAGAAGAAACGTGATATTCATTCGAGAAACCCGTCGCGTTACCCTGTTGCGCCCCTTAGGCCCTCCTTCGATGCGACGTAGAAAGAGCGGCGGGCGAAGTGCTTGCCGTAAGATGTTAGAAACAGCGCGGCTTATCTGGCAAGAAAAACTGCCTATATGATGTACCATTACGAACGCACAGCATGCTTTTCCTGCTTTTGTGTAGAAGGCAGGCACTTGTAAATAAAGCGCTTTTTGAATGCGCAGCCCGTTCAATCCCGAAGCACCTTCTGAAAAAGCCGAATAATCAACGCCGATTTTTTGTGCATTCCAAAGCTGCGGTTCGCGCTTTTGCAACGCGACAGGCTGGGGTAGCTTACCCCGCATGAGCAGTAATCTTCGATTCATTCACCTCCGCGTTCACACCGAATATTCACTGTTGGAAGGCGCTGTGCGGCTGAAAAAGCTGCCCGCATTGTGCGAGAAGATGGAGATGCCCGCCGTAGCCGTGACGGACACCAACTCGATGTTCTCGGCATTGGAGTTCTCGGTCACCGCAAGCGGCGCGGGTGTGCAGCCGATCATGGGGTGTCAGGTTGATCTGACCTACGTGCAGGCGCAACCGGGTGAGAAACCCAAAGCGCCCGCGCCTTTGGTGTTACTGACGCAATCCGAGGTTGGGTATGAAAACCTCATGAAGCTGAGTTCCTGCCTTTACGTGGACAAGGGCGGGCAGTTGCCACAGGTCACTTTGGACGAGCTGGCGGATCGGTCGGACGGTTTGATTTGCTTGACCGGCGGTCCGGACGGGCCGGTTGGGATGCTGCTGCAACAGGGTCAACGTCCTGCGGCTGAGGCGCTGGTGGATCGGCTGGCGGGCATGTTCCCGGATCGCCTTTACATTGAGCTTCAGCGCCATCCGGGTGAGGACGGCCAGCCAGAAGCGGAACGCCTGACTGAGCGCGGCCATGTAGAGATGGCCTATGCCAAAAACCTGCCGCTGGTCGCCACCAACGACGTCTATTTTCCGACCTCGGACATGTATGAAGCGCATGACGCGCTGATCTGTATCGCCGAAGGGGCTTATGTCGACCAGCAAGACGGCCGCCGCCGACTGACCGCACAGCATTATTTCAAGTCGCAGCAGGAGATGGTGACGCTGTTCGCGGACCTTCCAGAAGCGATTGAGAACACGGTCGAGATCGCCAAGCGCTGTGCCTTTATGGCCTATCGCCGCGATCCTATCCTGCCGAAATTTGCCGATGACGAAGTGGCTGAACTGCGCCGTATCGCAAACGAGGGGTTGCAGAAACGTCTGGCAGTGATCCCCCACGCGGTGACGCCCGAGGAATATCAGGAACGGTTGGATTTCGAACTAGGCATTATCGAAGGAATGGGGTTCCCGGGCTACTTTCTGATCGTTGCCGACTTTATCCAATGGGCCAAGGATGAGGATATCCCGGTGGGACCGGGGCGGGGCTCGGGCGCGGGTTCGCTGGTGGCTTATGCGCTGACGATCACCGACCTTGATCCGCTGCGTTATTCGCTGCTGTTCGAACGCTTCCTGAACCCCGAGCGGGTGTCGATGCCGGATTTCGATATCGACTTTTGCATGGACCGCCGGGAAGAGGTGATCCGCTACGTTCAGCAGAAATATGGGCGCGACAAGGTGGGACAGATCATCACCTTTGGTGCGCTTTTGTCGAAAGCTGCCGTGCGCGATATCGGGCGGGTTTTGCAGATGCCTTACGGGCAGGTGGACCGTTTGTCCAAGATGATCCCGGTTGAGGGCGTCAAACCTGTTTCCATTGAAAAAGCGCTGAAAGACGAGCCACGCCTGCGGGAAGAGGCGCGGAACGAAGAGGTGGTGGATCGCCTTCTGACCTACGGCCAACAGGTCGAAGGATTGCTACGCAACGCATCGACCCACGCTGCGGGGGTGGTGATCGGGGACCGGCCTTTGGACGCACTGGTGCCTCTGTATCAGGACCCGCGCTCGGATATGCCCGCGACCCAGTTCAACATGAAATGGGTGGAACAGGCCGGGCTGGTCAAATTCGACTTTTTGGGCCTGAAAACCCTGACCGTCATCCAGAACGCCATGGACCTGATCTTCAAGTCCGGTCGCCCTCTGCATATCGCTGCCGATGGCACCGAGCTTTACGAACCCGCTGAAGGGGCTGAGAACCAGATCAACGCCATCCCGCTGGACGATGAAGCGACATACAAGCTCTACTCGGCAGCCAAAACGGTGGCGGTGTTCCAGGTGGAATCCTCGGGCATGATGGACGCGCTCAAGCGCATGAAGCCGACCTGTATCGAGGATATCGTGGCCCTTGTGGCGCTGTACCGTCCGGGTCCGATGGAAAACATCCCGACCTATTGTGAGGTGAAAAACGGTCTTCGCGAGATCACCTCGGTTCATCCACTGATCGACCATATCCTTGAGGAAACGCAGGGCATCATCGTTTACCAGGAACAGGTGATGCAGATTGCACAGGTCATGGCGGGATACAGCCTTGGCGGTGCTGACCTGTTGCGCCGTGCGATGGGTAAGAAGATCAAGGAGGCGATGGACGCTGAGCGCCCCAAGTTTGAAAAAGGCGCGGGCGAGAATGGCGTGGATGCCAAGAAGGCCAGCGAGGTTTTCGACCTGCTGGAGAAATTCGCCAACTATGGCTTCAACAAATCCCACGCGGCCGCCTATGCGGTGGTCAGCTATCAGACCGGCTGGCTGAAGGCGAACCACCCGGTCGAGTTCATGGCGGGTGTCATGAACTGCGATATTCATCTGACCGACAAGCTGGCGGTCTATTTCGAAGAAGTTCGCAAAGGGCTGGAACTGCCCTACGTGCCGCCATGTGTGAATCGTTCCATCGCGACGTTCGATGTAGTGAACGGTGAACTGGTTTATGCGCTGGGCGCGCTGAAAAACGTGGGCGTCGAGGCGATGAACCTTGTGGTTGAAGGGCGCGCGAAAAAACCGTTCGTCAACTTGTTTGACTTTGCGCGTCGTGTGGATCTGAAGAAAGTCGGCAAACGCCCGTTGGAAATGTTGGCGCGGGCCGGGGCGTTTGACGAGCTCGACAAAAACCGCCGCCGTGTGTTCGAAAGCCTTGATCGTCTGGTGCAGTATTCGGCGGCGATTCATGAACAAAAGAACTCGAACCAAGTGTCTCTTTTTGGTGAAGCCGGTGATGACCTACCTGAACCTCGCCTGTCGCCGACGCCGGATTGGCTGCCTGCTGAACGGTTGAGCGAAGAGTTCAAGGCGATCGGTTTCTACCTCTCCGGCCATCCGCTAGACGATTACATGCCTGCGCTTAAACGCAAACAGGTCCTGACGTTGGATGAGGTGATGGAAAAGGCCCGCTCTGGCCCACTGATCGCCAAGATGGCTGGTGTTGTCGCCGGACGGCAGGAACGGAAATCGGCCAAGGGCAACCGTTTTGCATTTGCCCAGCTCTCGGACCCAACAGGCGCTTATGAGGTCACGCTGTTTTCAGATACATTGGAGAAATGCCGCGAGTTTCTTGAAACCGGCGCGCAGGTTGTGCTGACGGCTGAGGCAACGATGGAGGCCGACCAGCTCAAGCTGCTGGGTCGGTCGGTTGGACCGGCGGATTCGCTGGTGGCCGAAGCCGGGGCAACCGGGCTGCGTATTTTCGTTGATGAGGCGCAGGCGGTGTCAACCGTCGCCAAAGTGCTGGAAGACGCCGCGACTGCTGCCAAAGGCGCAGCGCGAGGTCCGATCCAACTGCTGCTGTTGGACCCAAGCCTGCCGGGTGACGTTGAAATGGATCTTGGGCGCGAGTTTCCGATCAACCCGCAGATCAAGGGGGCGATCAAATCGCTGGAAGGTGTGATGAGCGTCGAAGAGATCTGACACCGCTTTGTTGCCAGACAGTTAGCGCCTCGTTAGGCTGATCTGATAGAAATGTCTTTAGGTCATGCCATGGGAGGGCATTGATATGACGTTTGCAGGTCTCACGTTCAGAACAGTTCTATTTGGTGCGGCAGCATCGCTGGCTTTGGTGTCCGCCTCAGCGGGTCTGGCGGATGACAAGGATGACAAGAAGAAAAAGCAGACGATTGAAGGTGCTTTGATCGGTGCTGGCGTAGGCGCTTTGATCGGTGACGGCAAAGGGGCGGCCATCGGCGGTGTAGCCGGTGCAATTATCGGACATAACTGGAAGTGATCGCCATGCGTATGACCCTAACCAAGACCTTTGTTGCAGGGATTTGCGTGTCTCTATCCGGCGCTGCGCTGGCTGATGAGGCGGCGGAGCAGATGGTGCAGGACGCACTACCTGTTATGCACTACACCTGCGCCTCGATTGCGGAAGAGGCAGATGGCGACGAAGCTTTTGTTGTGTCCGTTGTTGAGAAGATGACGGCTCTTTCACTCTACAACCGGCAAATCAACATCGAAGACCACGCGACGACTGATGAGGAAAAAACCCAGCTGCGCGAAACCTTCATCGCTGCTTTGTCCGAGGGGTGCGCAGCAGACAAGAACGCCCTTTTGGGTGGTGTCGTCGACAATGCGGTGAAATCAACGCTAGGGCTGTAGCGCCTCAGTAATGTGGTGGGCGTTCGTCACCAAAGACAACACCGCCTGATCCTTCCTGCGCGCGTTCTGCCTCTCGTTGCAGCAGCATTTCGACCCGACGCGTCAGGCGGTCGATCTCACCTTGCTGACGGGTGACAACCGTGTTCAGTTCTTCGACCGTACGAGTCAGATGGGCGATCTGTTCTTCCAGATGCTGCATGGTGCTCTCCTTGATGTGCCGGTCATAGCGACCCTGTGCCGCCATGGCCAGAGAAAGCGCGCCTTGCCCCGATGCGGGCCATGGGATAGACCGCGCGCGGAACAAGGACACTCCCGAGGACGCCCCACATGGCCAAGCCCAAGAAACAGCCCCGCCCCAAGGCCGTAACGCCAAAAGGGTTCCGCGACTATTTCGGCGAGGAAGTCACGCAGCGCACCGAGATGCTGCGGACGATTGCGGGTGTCTATCATCGTTACGGGTTTGACGCGTTGGAAAGCAGCGCGGTTGAGACAGTCGAGGCGCTGGGCAAGTTCCTGCCCGACGTGGATCGCCCAAACGAAGGCGTCTTTGCCTGGCAGGAATTCGACGAAGGCGGCAATGGCGATTGGATGGCCTTGCGCTATGACCTGACTGCGCCTTTGGCGCGGGTTTATGCGCAACACCGCAACGACCTTCCGACACCCTATCGCCGCTATGCGATGGGTCCGGTCTGGCGCAACGAAAAGCCAGGGCCGGGGCGGTATCGTCAGTTTTATCAGTGTGATGCGGATACGGTCGGCACGGCCTCGATGGCTGCAGACGCCGAGATCTGCGCGATGTTGTCGGATACGTTGGAGACCGTGGGTATTCCGCGTGGCGACTATCTGGTCCGGGTCAACAACCGCAAGGTTCTAAACGGCGTGCTCGAGGCGATGGGCCTGGGCGAGGACGCCGCCGCGCGCGACAACGTTCTGCGCACCATCGACAAGTTCGACAAGGTGGGCGAGGCTGGTGTGCGTGAACTGCTGACCAAAGGCCGGTTGGATGCCTCAGGCGCATTTATCGACGGCGTGGGCCTGAGCGATGACCAAGCCGAGCCGGTGATTGCGTTTTTGACCTCAAAGGCTGCGGATACTGCCGGAACGCTGGCCAACCTGCGCGCGGCCGTGGGCAACAGCAAGATCGGTGCGGATGGCATCGCCGAGTTGGAACAGATTGGCGCGCTGCTGGATGCAGGCGGTTACCGTTCGGACCGGATCGAGATAGATCCGTCCGTTGTACGCGGTCTCGGTTACTACACCGGCCCGGTCTATGAGGCTGAACTGACCTTTGAGATTTTCGACGAGAAAGGCCGCAAGCGGCAGTTCGGGTCGGTCTCGGGTGGAGGGCGCTATGACGATCTGGTCAAACGCTTCACCGGGCAGGAAGTGCCTGCGACCGGTATCTCGATCGGCGTTGACCGTCTACTGGCTGCTCTGCGTGAAAAGGGGCGGATCGCTGCCCAAGCAACAGGTCCTGTGGTTGTCACGGTCATGGATCGCGACCGGATGGCCGACTATCAGGCAATGGTGGCGGAGCTGCGTAACGCGGGCATTCGCGCCGAGGTCTATCTGGGCAATCCCAAGAACTTCGGCAATCAGCTAAAATACGCGGACAAGCGGAATTCTCCAATAGCAGTGATTGAAGGCGGTGACGAAAAAGCCAATGGCATCGTGCAGATCAAGGACCTGATCCTTGGTGCCAAGATCGCCGAAAGCGCCACGCTGGAGGAATGGAAAGAGCGCCCCAGCCAGTTCGAAGTGCCACGCGGTGATCTGGTCGCGAAGGTGCGCGAAATTCTGGAAAGTCAGGACTGACCCATGCCCAACCGTTCCCAGATACAGGCCCGCGCCGCAATGATGCGTGTCCGGTTCGAGGCGGCTGGCGCTCAGGTCGTGGATACGCCCCTGTTGCAGCCGGCGGAAACTTTGTTGGATCTTTACGGCGAAGACATCCGCGCCCGCGCCTATGTGACGTCGGACGCCCTGCGCGGCGAACAGATGCTGCGCCCGGATTTCACGTTGCCCGTAGTGCAGATGCATATGAGCGACGGGGCCGAGCCCGCGCGCTATACCTATTCGGGTGAGGTTTTCAGGCGGCAGGAACACGACCCGGACCGGGCCAATGAATACATTCAGGTCGGCTATGAGGTGTTTGACCGGAACGATCCTGCCGGGGCCGATGCCGAGGTCTTCTCGCTTTTTGCGCTACAACTGCGCGGTTTGCCGTTGCGTGCAGCCACCGGGGATATCGGTATCCTGACGGCCGCTGTGGCCGGGTTGCGTACGACCGAGCCTCGCAAAGCCGCGCTGATGCGCCACCTGTGGCGGCCACGCCGATTCCGTGTTCTGCTGGATCGTTACGCGGGCAGGACGCCAGAGCCCGAGCTGCGGTCTGATCTGCTGAACGCCACCGAACCGATGGTATTTGACGCGCCTATGATCGGAAAACGTCGGGCCTCGGAAATCGAGGCGCGGATCGAAGCTTTGCGCGAGGATCGTGATACCCCGCCGATTTCTGACAGTGAGCTTGTCGGCTTGGAAACGCTGCTGAATGTGCGTGAGACCATGCCCTTTGCGATGGAGCAACTGCGCGACGTCGCGGTGGATTTGCCACAGATCTCCCCGGCGCTGGACCGGCTGGAGGCCCGCGTGGCCGCGTTGCAGGCGCGTGGTGTCGATGTCGCGCGTTTGGATTTTGAAGCCGCGTATGGCCGGACCTCGATGGAATACTACGACGGGTTTGTTTTCGGTTTTTATGCCGAAGGCCGCCCCGATCTGCCTCCGATCGCGACCGGCGGGCGCTATGATGCGCTGACCCGGCAATTGGGCAACGGGGCCGAAATCCCTGCCGTTGGTGGCGTGCTGAGGCCCGACCTGATGCTCGAGATCGAGGAGGGCGCGCAATGAGCCTGAAACTGGGCGTGCCCTCGAAGGGCCGGTTGATGGAAAAGACCTTCTCGTGGTTCGAGAAGCGCGGCATTGCTTTGTCCCGCAGCGGATCAGATCGGGAATATGCGGGCAAGGTCGAAGGGATTGATGGGGTCTCGCTGGTTCTGCTGTCTGCCGGGGAAATCCCGCGCGAACTGGCGGCGGGGCGGATCCACATGGGTGTCACCGGTATTGATCTGGTGCACGAGAAACTGCCGCGTTGGGAACAGCAGTTGGAAGAGATCTCGCAGCTGGGCTTTGGCAAGGCGGATCTGATCATTGCAACGCCGGCCTGTTGGGTCGATGTCGATACGCTTGACGATCTGGATGCCGCGGCGGCGGCGTTTCGCAAGACCCATGGCCACCGCCTTCGGATTGCGACCAAGTATCACCGGCTGGTCCGAGAGTTCCTGACCGATGCAGGTGTGGCCGATTACACTCTGGTCGACAGCCAGGGCGCGACCGAAGGCACGGTAATGAACGAAACCGCTGAGGCGATCGCCGACATCACCTCGACTGGCGAAACGCTGCGGGCCAACCACCTGAAAATCCTGTCTGACGGTCTGATCCTGCAATCGCAGGCCACGCTGTGGCGTAGCCGGGTTGCTAAATACGACGCGACGGAGAAGGCGGTTCTGTCTGACCTGCTGGATCGGCTGCGTTAAAGCACCCCTATCTCTGCCAGCGCGCGGTTGAGGTCATCCGGCAGGGCATCGTCCTGCTCGCGGTTTTTGGGCAAATCAGCTGGTGTGTCCTCAGGCTTGAGATAACGCCATCCCTGAAACGGGCGCTTCAGGGCGTTCTGAGTCCGATGGACCTCGGGGTCTAGCACAATGGCACACCGGCGGATGCCGTCCTCTCCGATCACCTCATCCAATCGCAGGATGCGCTGACGACACTGGATCACGCCTTTGATAACCCAATAGATTGAGCCGCCATTCAGAATCTCAGCCTCGCGCTTGGGCCACATGCGGGTCACGTGGCGCGGACAGCCGTCATGATACAGGGGCTTTCTGCTGTCCTGCCAGGCTATCAGCGTATCGACGCTTTCTGACCCGACAGACAGTTTTATGAGGTTTACGTACTTATCCACAGCTTTCCCACAGAGTCGTCCCAAGGCCGATCTTTATATTGTAGCTCACAGTACGCAGTCATCAAGGTGTTGTGGTCTGGGTGTGATTTAGGGTACTCTGGATACCTCTTTCAGAACAGGGAATCACCAATGAGCCGCTTTGCCGCCCCCATCGCCGAGCAGATCTGGGACATGAAATACCGCTTTAAACAAGCGGACGGCACACCCATCGATCAGACGGTCGAAGACAGTTGGCGGCGTATTGCCCGCGATCTGGCGCGGGTCGAAAAAGACCCTTCGCATTGGGAAAAAGAGTTCTATCAGGCGCTGGAGGACTTCAAATACCTGCCTGCGGGGCGGATCACAGCGGGTGCGGGTACCGCGCGACAGGTGACACTGTTCAACTGCTTTGTCATGGGCACAGTGCCCGACAGTATGGGCGGCATTTTCGACATGCTGAAAGAGGCTGCGTTGACCATGCAGCAGGGCGGCGGGATCGGGTATGACTTCTCGACCATCCGACCGCGCGGTGCAGACGTTAAAGGCGTCGCGGCAGATGCCTCGGGCCCGCTGAGCTTTATGGATGTCTGGGATGCGATGTGCCGCACGATCATGTCCGCAGGCTCGCGCCGTGGGGCGATGATGGCGACCATGCGCTGTGACCACCCCGATATCGAACAGTTTATCACCGCCAAGTCCGACCCGGCCCGTCTGCGCATGTTCAACATGTCGGTGCTTGTAACTGATCCGTTCATGGAGGCCGTCAAAGCCGATGGCCCGTGGGAGCTGGTGTTTGGCGACAAGGTCTATCACACCGTTCAGGCGCGTGATCTGTGGAACAAGATCATGCAGGCGACCTATGACTATGCCGAGCCGGGTGTAATCTTCATCGACCGCATCAATCAGGCCAATAACCTCAGCTACGTTGAAACCATTGCCGCCACCAATCCGTGCGGCGAACAACCTCTGCCGCCTTATGGCGCGTGTCTGTTGGGCTCGATCAACCTGGCGCGTCTGGTCGCGGACCCGTTTGAGGACGCAGCCCATCTGGACGAGGAGGCTTTGCAAAAGCTTGTCGCCACCGCTGTTCGGATGATGGACAACGTGGTGGATGCCTCGAAATTTCCGCTGGCCGAACAAGAGGCCGAGGCGCAGGACAAACGCCGCATCGGTCTTGGCGTAACCGGTCTGGCGGATGCGCTGCTGATGTTGGGCTTGCGCTATGGCTCAGACGACGCGGCGCGTCAGACCGAGCGCTGGTTGCACGCAATCGCCCGCGCCGCGTATCTGGCGTCGGTCGACTTGGCGAAGGAAAAAGGGGCGTTCCCCCTGTTCGACGCCGAGAAATACCTGGCCAGCGGCACGATGCTTCAGATGGATGAGGATGTGCGTGACGCGATCCGAGACCATGGTATCCGCAATGCGCTTCTGACTTCGATTGCGCCGACCGGTACGATCTCATTGTACGCGGGCAACGTGTCGTCGGGTATCGAGCCGGTTTTTGCCTACGCTTACACGCGCAAGGTTTTGCAGAAAGACGGTTCGCGGACCGAAGAAGAGGTCGTGGATTACGCGGTGCAGATGTGGCGCGACAAGTTCGGTGACACAGAACTGCCGGACTATTTCGTCAACGCGCAAACCCTGTCCCCGTCCGATCACGTCAAGATGCAAGCGGCGGCGCAGAAATGGATCGACAGTTCGATTTCCAAGACGATCAACTGCCCTGAAGATATCGGCTTTGATGCGTTCAAGGATGTCTATATGCAAGCCTGGGATAAGGGTTGCAAAGGCTGCACCACCTACCGTCCGAATGATGTGACCGGCTCGGTCCTGACCGTTTCGGAAAGCGATGACAAAGTGCCGGGAGAAAGCGCAGATGCGCCGCATGAGGTCGATGGTGGAGACGTGATTTACATGTCCGAACCGCTGGACCGTCCGCAGGCGTTGGAAGGGTCCACATACAAGCTGAAGTGGCCCGACAGCGAGCATGCGATTTACCTGACCATCAACGATATCGTCATCGGAGGTCGCCGCCGCCCCTTCGAGGTGTTCATCAATTCGAAGAACATGGAGCATTATGCCTGGACGCTGGCACTGACCCGCATGATCTCGGCCGTTTTCCGTCGCGGTGGGGATGTGTCCTTTGTCGTCGAAGAGCTGAAAGCCGTGTTCGACCCGCGTGGTGGGGCCTGGGTGCAGGGGAAATACATCCCGTCGATATTGGCCGCGATTGGCGGTGTGATCGAGCAGCACATGATCAATATCGGTTTTCTGGAAGGCGAGGGGATGGGTCTGAAATCCGACCCACAGGCACAAGTCGTCAACATGGACGCACCACGCGGCAAAGCCTGCCCATCCTGCGGTCAGTATGACATGGTGATGATCGAGGGTTGCATGACCTGCCGCAGTTGCGGGCATTCCAAGTGTGGTTAGACCGTCGCCTGCCGGATTAACTTGATGTCGTGAACGCGCGCATCAATCTGCAACTTAACCAGTTGCAGATTGAAGTTCTGAACACAAAAGATCGCCATCGCTCCCTGAGGGCGGTGGCTTTTCTGTTTGCGAACCGGACGGCGTCGCCACCATTTGCTTCGAGCTGGGTGATCTGGGAAGCGCACAGATTGCAGCGTATTGATTTTTCTGAGTTGAATCTCGACCCCAACCAACATGCGATCCTGGAAGGAAAGAGCGACCTAAAAATGATCGCTCAGACGTTAAATTCAAAAAACACTATGTAGAAATGCATTTATAGGTATTGTGGTGTTATGAATTCGTTAACCAGAATAACACGAGGGATAGGCGTCGCCTTTAAGGATGGCAGGGTGAAGGGCCTGCTTGCCTTCACTACCGGTATGATCCTGTGGGCATCGGTGTTTTACCATTATGTCGAAGGTTGGAGCTGGCTGGATTCTATCTACTTTTCTGTTGTTACAATCTCCACGGTTGGGTTCGGTGACTTTTCTCCTGAAACCGCGGCGGGGAAGATTTTTACGATGGTGTATATCATTGTTGGCCTCGGTATCTTTGTGACCGCAGCGACCACTGTGGCGGATACGATCCTGTCGCAGGACGATGACAAAAATCAAAAATAAGCAGCGCCAAGTTTAGCCGGTTCTTCTCTGGCGTAGACCGCAATGCGCTTCATGAAATTAAATCGCGGCCGGGCTTCTTAAACTCTTCAACTTGCTAACGTCTTTTGCGGGTTAAAAAATATACATATTACGTTTTTTGAGTATAATGTACACAAAACAAGTTTTTGGAGGGATGGTATGGAAAAGACTCAAGATGCGAAGATTGTCGACCTCGCGATACGGTTGCTCTTTCTCGGATTGTTCCTCTACAGCGCTTTGGTCATGGTGGCCCCGCTTGCCAGTGTGGTCATCTGGGCCACGATCCTGTGCGTCGCGCTTTACCCTGTGTTTGATTGGCTGCAATCCAAGATGGGAGGGCGGAAAAAGCTTGCTGCGACAATCCTGGTTTTATTGGGCCTGGTGTTAACCCTAGGGCCGGTCGCAACGGCTGTATCCGGTGCCGCAGAACTTGGGTCAGATTTTGCCGAGCAGGCCGACAGAGGTGAGTTGAAAATCCCACCGGCACCAGAAGGCCTTAAGGAACTGCCGTTGGTCGGAAACAAAATTTCCGAAGTTTGGGGCATGTTTGAGCGCAATCTGGACGGCGCGTTGGCAAAATACGGTGCGCAAATCCTTGAGATCACCAAGTCGCTTTTTGGTAAGGTTCTGGGGATCGGTATCGGACTACTCGGTCTTGCTTTGTCCGTGTTGATCATGGGGGCCTTGTTCAGCCCCGGACCAACTCTGGTTCAAGGTTTGCAGCGTTTTGCGAACCGTGTTTTCGCTCCGCGTGGCGGCGAATTCATTACACTGGCCGGAGCAACAATCCGAAACGTGACCAAAGGCGTGATCGGCGTGGCGGCCATTCAGGCCGTCGTTGTTTGGATATTGCTGGTTCTCTTTGGGATTTCATCGGCTGCAACGTTGGCATTTATCTGCCTGATACTCTCGATCATTCAGATTGGGCCCGGTTTGGTTCTTTTGCCAGTTATCATCTACGCATGGAGTTCGATGTCCGGGGGTGCGGCTTTGATCTTCACAATATTGGCCATTCCCGTTGCCATAATGGACAGCTTCCTGAGACCAGTGTTCATCTCAAAGGGTCTTGAGACACCCATGCTGGTTATCCTGATCGGTGTTCTCGGAGGCATGATGGCTTACGGTCTGATCGGCATATTTATGGGGCCGGTTCTGTTCGCCGTCTTTTATGAGTTGTTCAAAGTCTGGATCGACTCCCCACCCGCAACTGAAGGTGTTGCGGACGGAGAAGCAAAATGAGGAAGACGATTTGGACAACGCTGGCCGTCATTCTGATCTTTCTGGTCTGGTACCTCGTCGCTGACCGAAAAACACCGTTCACCGGAAACGCCAGGGTAAAGGCCATCGCGACCCAGATCGTACCGCAGGTCACTGGGACAGTGACCGAGGTTCTTGTTGAAAACGGTCAGGTCGTCTCGGCAGGAGATGTTCTGGTTCGGATTGACCCAAGACCTTATGAAATCGACCGCGACAAGGCTGAAGCTGATCTGGAAGCGGCCACACAGGAAGTGGGGGCCTCCTCGGCCGAGGTAAGCGCTGCACAAGCCAAACTGGCCAGGGCGCAAAGTGATCTTGATACGATGCGCATTCAAACCGAGCGCGTGTTTGCGCTTGAAAAGAAAGGGTTGATCGCCGTTTCAAAGGCCGATGACGCTCGCGGGCAGCTTGCAGAATCTGAAGCGAATTTCGAAAATGCCAAAGCGGATTTGGAAAAAGCCAAGCAAAGGCTGGGTGATGACGGTATCGAAAACCCAAAAATTCAGCGCGCTTTGGCGGCTTTGGCAGATGCAGAGCTGAACCTTGAATGGACGGAATTACGTGCCCCGGCGACGGGCGTGATATCCAATCTTTTGATCGCCCCCGGTACATATGCCAGATCCGGTCAGGACCTGTTGACGTTTTTGGATGCAACGGATGTCTGGGTTGAGGCTTACTTTACCGAGAACAACCTTGGCCGCGCTTCGGTGGGATCGCCGGTTGACGTCGTGCTGGACATGCACCCCGGCAAAATTGTTCCGGGCGTGATTGAGAGTTTTAGCGCGGCCGTATCCCTGAGTGGTGGGGATGAGCCGGGACAATTGGCAAGCCCGCCCAGCACCAAAGGCTTTCTGCGTGAACCGGAACGATTTCCGGTGCGGATCGTTCTGCCAGGATATGAGGCCGGAAACGCCGAAGATGATCTTCGCTTCCAACTAAACGGCCAGGCTGATGTGATCATGTATCTGAGCGACAACTCGCTGCTGAATATGGTCGGTCGGACCTACATTCGCTTGGTGTCCATCCTGTCCTATGCGTACTGAGGATCGGAACTCCGTTATCCGGCTTGCACTGGGTGTGACCGGTGTCTTCGCCTTGGGTCTGTTTCTGGGGTGGCCGCTTGCCGTGGTTGGGGCTGTGTTCACCGCCCTGTTCCTTCAGGCACCTGCTGCTTTACCCTTGGCGGCCTTCGCGAAACTGTTCGTCTTTTCGATTGGATTGATGTTCATTTCCTTCCTTCTGTCGTCGGTCTTTGCTCCATATCCTGTTGTGTTTCTCATTCTGGTGGCCATCGGGATTATCCTGTCCTTCATGTGGTCAGTTTCAGGAGCAGGAGTTCTGCCCGGTGTCATCGCCCTGATGGGTGCATTGATGATTCCAAATCTTGTTTTGCAATCACAGGATTTGGCGTTGGTGCTGGTGTTCTGGATACCGTTGAACCTGCTATTTGCAGGTTTCGTATCGACCCTGATGTTTGTGTTGTTACCCGCCGAACCTCAGACTGGCGCTCAGAAGAAAGCCGCGGCGTCTTCGGACTTTGATCCCAATCGGCGGATTGTAAGAATGTCGCTTGTAACGGTGCCGTTTGCCATGGCGTTTTTTATCTCAGGCGCGTCTGCGTTGTTGGTCCTGTTCTTTGTTGCGCTTCTGAGCCAGCAACTTGCTGCAATGCCATCGATGGGCAAAACGGTTGCCAAAGCCATGCTGACAGCAAACCTTCTCGGAGCGGCAATATCCATCATCTGCTATGAGCTAAACGTCATCGCGCCAGTCATTCTGACACCGATCCTGGTATGCCTGTTTTTCTGCCTGTCACTCGGGGCCCTTGGAAAAACTCAGATCCCGCTGGCTGCAGCGGCAGGTTCGGCGTTAACGACGGTGCTTATCGTTTATGGCGGGTCGATTTCTCCGTTTTCGGATGAGGCGGACGTCAAAAGCATCACGCGCGTTTTTCAAGTCGCCAGCGCCGCTTTCTTTGTCATTGCGGCATATGTCGTTGTTGATGAGTTCTGGCCGGAAAGAAAGCAACGCGCAGCTCAGTGACCTTCCGAGGTAAACCGGGTTTACCAAAAGTCCGGCAATTGCTCAGGCGATATTCGCGCAAACGGAACGTAAGCGGATGCAGCGCGGGATCTTGCGAAGTTTACTTTGACTTCTGTTCCAGTCGGTACTGCGTCGGCGTTGTGCCGGTTTGCCCGCGGAAAAACCGGGTGAAATGGGACTTGTCCGAATAGCCGAGCGTTAGTCCAATCTCGGCAATTGTCATCGCACTCTTTTTCAGATGTTCTTTGGCGACATCAACGCGCAGCCGCTTGATCTCGCGGGGCAGCGTTGTGCCTTGCTGCTGAAGCGCTCGGGAAAATCGTTCTGGTGGTATACCCAGCAACCCGGCCACCACTTCTGGCCCTAAATCGGTTTCATCCAACTTGTCGCGCAAGACAGATCGCAATGCAGCGACCACGGTCACTTCTTCCTTTTCCCGAACTGAGGCGACAGGCGCAGCCGATGCATTTGAAACGTGGTTCAGGAACAGCCATTCCACGGGAAAGCTGATTTGCATCCCGGGATCGGTTCCAAGGCCGACCTCGATCCCTTTGTAGTCGAGTGGCAGGCCATTGATGTATCTGCTTTCCCAACGCACTTGCGCGGGGTCCCAGGAACTTCCGACAACGGTTTGCAACAGACGCACGTATATTGCGGCCCCAAAACCTGTGACCTGAATAGGTTGAACCGTTGGTTCCTGTTGTCTCTCGATCCGATAAATCGCTTTGTCGGCTTCTATGACGAGACTGTGCCGCACAGAGTTGGATTCCTGCGGAACAAGCCCAACAAAACGCGCAAAAAATTCGAAAAGCGTTGTTGTCGATTGCAAGGCATCAGCGAACGGAGGCCATCCTTGCAGATCGAATGTTTCCCCTACATTCAGTCCAAGAAATCGATCGCCCGACAGTTCAGAGAAGGCATTCAACAGACCATAGACCAACTCTGAGTGGACATAGACAGAAGGGTCGGACAACAGTTCAGCTTTCAATCCGACCTGATCCAAAGCTGGTTGTGGATTGATCCCTCGGGTGGTGAGAAACTGCAAAAACGGGGCCGCTAAAGCAAGGCGGATAAAGCCTTCGCTGTGTTCTTGAGAGGTTGAGTTGAACGGCAAGCTTGTCACCTTTGGTTGGACCAGCAGTTTTACTCGGTGGCCACTTTAGCCTTCATATTCGAACATCTTAATGCAAAAGTGGCAACCGACCTAAAAGTTTCCACTCTACAGTTATAAAAACATGAATATGAGGAGGGACCTTATGTCTGGCTCACGAATGTCCTTTTACGCGTCAGTGACTGCAGTAGCGGTTTTGACTTTTCCTATGTTTGCGTCGGCTCAGGATCAGGACGAGCCGCAAACGTTGTTCACCAACGTCCATGTCTTTGATGGCGTAAATGAGCAGCGTATCGAAAATGCGAGTGTTCTTGTTGAAGGCAATCTGATCAAGGCGGTTTCCGTCGACGCGATCGATGCACCCAACGCAACTGTCATTGACGGTGGTGGGCGAACGCTGACGCCCGGCTTCATTGAACTTCACGCTCACCTTATGCTGATGGGTCCGACGCTGCCGGCGATGGAGGCCAACACGACATGGGAGGACTTTGCCATTCACGGTGCACGGATGGCCGAGATGTATTTGATGCAGGGTTTCACCACAGTCAGGGATGCGGGTGGCGCCAATGGCGGGCTGCGAAGGGCCATTGATGCAGGGCAAATCGACGGCCCCCGGTACTATCCTTCCGGGGCATTTATTGGAACACGGGGTGGTCATGCAGACTTCGCAAATTTCACTGCTCCACCGGGCGCTGAAACGAACATGAGCCGTCTGAACCTGGCGCAAGAGATCAGCGGTGTCGATGACGTCTATAAGTTTGCGCGCAACAACTTTCGCATGGGCGCCACGCAGTTGAAATTCATGCAATCCGGCGGCGTGGTTTCTGCCTTTGATCCATGGCAATTGCTGGCTGGATCGCCAGAGGAAATCAAAGCAGCCGTGCAAGTCGCAAATGAATATGGCAGCTACGTCATGGCGCATTCTTACCGAAAAGAAGCAATCTTGAATGCGCTGGATGCAGGTGTGATGTCGATCGAACATGGGTTCTCGTTCGATTGTGAAATCGCTGAGGTCATGAACGAAAAGGGGGCATACATCACGACCAACCTAACGGCCTTTGATCCCGGTTTGCTTGATATTCCTGCGGTGGCAAACGTCCCGTCGAGCCTTGCCAAGGCAAAATCTGCCTCGGCCACGTTTGCGGGCTATATCGACAACATGAAGGAATGCCCGGTGAAGCGAGGGTTCCAGACAGACTGTGTAGGGTCGGTGGAGGCGTGCAATATCCAGATTGCCTACGAAAAACACCTGAACAATGAATTTTTCGGCCCGTTCACCTCGTTGGTGACGCTGACATCGACAGGTGGTGAGGTGGTCGCTTTGTCGGGTGACTTTATGAACCCGTATACGGCTGGAAAGCTTGGTGTGATCGAAGCTGGCGCTTATGCCGACATCCTTTTGATTGATGGAAATCCTCTCGAAGACTTCTCTGTCGTTGGGACGGGCGATCAATGGTTCGGTGCGGACCCCAGGCCGGAAAGCCCTGAAACTATCCGCCTGATTATGAAGGATGGCGTGATATACAAAAATACGCTGGACTGATTGATACCGCAGCCGGAGGGTGTTCATGCGCAATTGGTTACGATCCATAATAGTCGCAGGGTTGGTTTGGTGTGCTCCCCCCGCGTTGGCCGCGAATGGGGTTGCGGTGGACTGGGCGGACCTTCCAGACCCATCCGCGCAAGTCTTTGAAGACCCTTATCGAGATCTCAGCCCGGAACAGTTCGACGATGTTCTGTTTGTTGTCCGACTGCGCGGCAGGATGGAGCAGGGCAATGGCAGCGAAGAAGAACGGCAGAAATGGCAAGAACTGCTGGCTGAGACTGAGGATGCTTTGGCCGCAGAGGACATTGATATCGACTGGCTGCTCGATCAGCGAGAGGTCGTGACAGAACGCCGAAGAAAAGCAGCAACGGATGGAAATCCGCAACATAACGGCCAGACCGTCACACTGGCCGGCTTTGCCATTCCAGCCCCAAGTGATCCTGACGGGCGACCTGTGGCCTACTTGGTGCCAGAGCGTGGGATGTGCAGCCACATGCCTCCGCCTCCTCCTAACCAGATGATCCGTGTGCGGTTGAACGACGATTGGGCACCCAGCTATTATCATGAACCGGTAAGACTGACGGGCAGGCTGACAATTGACCCGTCCGTTCAGAGCATGATGGTCGTGGATGGCCTGATGCCCATGAGCGCGACATTCCAACTGGAAACGGACAGTGTTGAAACCCTAGAAACCGAGGCGGACAGGTTGGAGTGGAAACAGCGTGCCGCTGATCGCATCCGCGCGGCGGGTGATCGCAAGACGGGCGGGGCAAGAGCGTCCGAATGATAAAGAACCTGCTTACTGCCTTGGTAATTTCATCTGCTGGCACGGCCTCGGCCCAAGGATTGTCCGGCCCTTCTTCGGTGCAAGCCGAGCTTGAACCCGGCGACGGATTGACCGATCCGCAATACCGTTCAGATTTTCCGCGCAACGTAGCCCCGGGTTGGTTTACGTGGAAAGACCGGCTGGCCGAGGACGGGTTTCGATTCAACATTGATTACTTGGCGCTTGGCCAAACCACAAATGCTGATCTGGGCACCGGTGAAGCGGCCGGTGGAATTGCTCGGTTCTATGGCAGTTGGCAGGCAACCGAGCGTGGTTCTGTGACATTCAAGATCGAGCAGCGACACAGTTATACCGGCGTTGCCCCCCAATTTCTCGGGCTTGATGGTGGTGCCCTCTCTATCACGGGGACAGCGTTCAACGACAACGGTTTGTTACTTACCAACCTGTTTTGGACCCAAAGGGCCGAGAACGGGTCGTGGACGCTGCAAGTTGGGCAGATTGATGTCACGGACTTCGTGGACATCTATGGGTTGGTCAGTCCCTACAGCGGATTCCAGAACCTGTCCTTCAACACCAACCCGACGATCAATACACCCAATCAAGGATTGGGGATCGCGGGTGGGGTTAAGCTAAGCGAAAAACTCTACGCAGTTGCGAGCGTGTCGGACGCGAACGCAGACCCGTCTGACCCAAATTTCGATGTGTTCAGCGACGGCAATCTCTTCAAATCACTCGAACTTGGGTACACTTCCGGCTTTGATCGTATCTATTTCGACAATATCCATTTGACCCTCTGGCATGCGGATGCGGCTGATGATGGCAGCCGAGCGGAAGACTATGGCGCTGCATTTTCTGCGGCATGGTTTGTCGACAATAAGTGGATGCCGTTCTTTCGGGCAGGGGCCTCAAAAGGAACAGCAGCTCTTTACGATCGGTCGATATCTGCCGGTCTGGGATATTACGGTCGCAATACCGATTTGGCTGGTGTTGGCCTGAACTGGGCCGAAGCCAGGGGCATAGACGGGACACAGTTCACGCTTGAAGCTTTCTACCGGTTTTCAATCTCACCGGGATTGCAGATCACACCATCGGTGCAGTTCATTTCCAACCCGCTGCTGAACCCCACTCAGGACAGCATTACGCTGTTCGGCCTAAGAACCCGGGTCGTTTTTTGAAGGGGGTTCATGCGGCGGCAAAACATATCAACTTAGGAGGCTCTGTCATGAAGACCCTGTTGGCCGTAAGCGCCATAGCGATCACTTTTGGTGGCGCGTTACATGCGAGCGAGGAAAGCAAGACGTGGGAGGCGTCAGAAGAGGCGAAGCAGTTTGTGCAGGACACAATTGTCCTCGGCATGTTGGCCAGCCCCTATGGCACTGGCTGGACTGAAGACGAGCAGCTGCACACTTACTTCGCGCGTGCGCGGGAAAACGGTATCACCGGGCATGAGATGACGCTTGCCGCTGCGGATATGTCTTTCGACACCTTTCTTGATCAACATTACCACTTCCGTGCTGCCATGGCCCAGCAACCGGAAAACTATCTCATCGTGAATGAAACCCGTGATATTGAAGCTGCCCACATACAGGGCAAGACGGCGGTGATCTGGAACAGCCAAACGGCCACGATTTTGGACGGCGACCTGAGGAAGATGGCCGTGCTCAAGGACATAGGGATCAAAAGTATGATCCTGGCTTACAATGACATTTTCCGAACTGGTTCTGGGCAGTTGGCGGCCTATAACGGCCGCGACATTGGTCTGACCCCCTGGGGGAAGTCGGTCATCGATGAAATGGTCAGGTTTGGCATCCTCCTGGACCTAAGCCATACGGGCTCGAAAACGGCCAATGACGCCATGGACTACATGGATGAGAACTATCCCGGCGTGCCCTATGTTTACACGCACTCGGTTCCTGCAGGGTTGTACGCGAATGGGCCCAATGCGACGCTAAAAGGGTGTTATCGGGCCATTCCCGACGATGAGGCGCTGCGCGCGGCCAAGTCCGGTGGCTACGTTTCCCCAACGTTCACAGAATGGATGATGGACGGTGTCTGGCCCGAGGATATCTCACCTAAGCAGGCCGCTGATATGATCGACTATTATGTCCAGCTTGTGGGTGTTGACCACGTTGGAATTGCAACGGATGACATGTTCTCGCTTGAACTTGTCGTGCAATGGGCGACCGCAAACGCGAGTATGTACGACGATGGCGGCTATATGATCGATGCGTTCAACAAAGGAGCGACCGGTAACGGCGAACTGGCCAAAATCCTTGCGGCAATTACCGATGACCTTTGGGCCCGTGGCTATTCCAACGAAGACCTTGCAAAGATATATGGCGGTAACAAGATGCGGGTCTACGCGCAGGTATGGGAAGGCAAGCCACCCGAACAGTTTCTGAAGGAATACCCTGAGCGTCTGCTTTTGAGAAAAGAACTTCGAGATGGGTTCTATTCGCGATAGGTTTTCAAGACATGTAACAACGGAGTTAGGCCCCGAGGGGTGTGTCTGTGTCGAAGTTTTTCTGGAACGGATGGTGGGTGATGAGAGACTCGAACTCCCGACATCTTCGGTGTAAACGAAGCGCTCTAACCCAACCCGCACGTGCAACAAGGTGCTGTTTTCCACTGCCGCCACCGACACCCCATTGAAAGATGTCTTGCGTTGCCAGTAGCTTGACGCTCTCACAATCGACAAAGCAATGCAATGCTGCAAGTGTGTTTTGGTTCAACCTAAAAGCTGAATTTCATTAAGAGCAGTAACGCGTTTGCAGCGGAGGCGCAGCGGTCGTCACCTGCCGTGGGGGGTATGGGGGCAATTGGCTACACATTTAAGTAAGATACCCTCCCAAAAAAATGTGCCGCAAATTCTCGTCCGGTCCCAAAGCGGACGTTTTTAAGATCGGTAGCGAATGACCGAGTTGAGCCCAATGCGGACGTTCGGATGCAGTACAAAACCAGATACTGTTGAACTCAAAACACTGAATGTGACTTCAATTAGAGACACGAAGAACGCCACGTTGTTAAGTTCACGAAATTATCCAGTTAGCCTGAAAATTAGACGCTCCTTCTAAAGGCAGCTTCCAACCAAGCCTGAATGACTTGAAAAATCTGATCTATGCGTAAAACTCAAAGCATGAGTGTGTATTTTGATGAAATGTTCAACGGCGATGGATCGCTCAGAGGTCCATACGAAGAGATCGGCCGCTGGTTCAATGCGGAAGACGCATCACGACTGAGGGCGAAACAGCGCGAAGCCGAAGAGGTTTTCAGGCTGACGGGTATAACTTTTAACGTCTACGGCAAAGCCGAGGCCGAGGAACGCCTGATACCGTTTGATATCGTGCCACGAGTCATTTCAACGCGCGAATGGCAGCGGCTGGAACGCGGTATCGAACAGCGGGTGCGGGCAATCAACGCATTTCTACACGACATTTATCACCGTCAGGAAATAGTCCGGGCCGGGCGTGTGCCGGCTGAGATGATTGCCGGAAATGAAGCGTTCCTGCCGCAGATGCTTGGTGTCTCACCGCCCGGTCAGGTTTATACGCACATTGTCGGCGTCGATCTGGTGCGAACCGGCCCAGACGAGTTTTTCGTACTGGAAGACAACGCCCGAACGCCATCCGGGGTCAGCTATATGCTGGAGAACCGGGAGACGATGCTGAAGATGTTCCCTGAGCTTTTTAGCTCGACCAATGTTCGGAATGTTTCTGACTACCCCCGCAATCTACGACGGTCGCTGGCGGCCTGTGCACCGGCTTGTGCAGACGGGGAACCCACTGTCGCGGTTTTAACCCCAGGCATCTATAATTCGGCCTATTACGAACATGCGTTTCTTGCTGATCAGATGGCCGTGGAATTGGTTGAAGGTCACGACCTGCGGGTTGTCGACGGACGCGTCTGCATGCGCACCACCAGAGGCTATACTCCCATCGACGTGCTTTATCGCCGGGTTGATGACGACTTCCTGGATCCGCTGAATTTCAACCCTGATAGCGCATTGGGCGTGCCTGGCATTCTGGACGTTTACCGCGCAGGCGGCATCACAATCGCCAATGCGCCCGGAACGGGTATTGCCGATGACAAGGCGATCTATTCCTACATGCCCGAGATCGTTGAGTTCTACACGGGCGAGAAGCCTCTGCTTCAGAATGTTCCTACCTGGCGGTGCAGTGACCCCGGCTCTTTGTCTTATGTACTGGACAATCTTTCCGAGCTTGTTGTGAAAGAAGTGCACGGGTCTGGCGGCTACGGGATGTTGATCGGCCCGACTGCCAGCAAGAAGGAGATTTCGGCTTTCCGCGACAAGCTCAAATCGCGGCCAGCCAACTATATTGCTCAACCGACCTTATCGCTCTCGACGGTGCCGATTTTCGCGCGTTCGGGCCTTGCCCCCAGACATGTCGATTTGCGTCCGTTCGTTTTGGTGTCACCTGAAGGGATCAATATCACACCCGGCGGCCTGACCCGCGTAGCGCTGAAGAAAGGGTCACTGGTCGTGAACTCGAGCCAGGGTGGCGGGACCAAAGACACTTGGGTTCTGGAGGACTGACCATGCTGGGAAAAACTGCTGGTGGGTTGTTCTGGATGTCCCGGTACCTGGAGCGAGCGGAAAACACGGCCAGGCTGCTGGAAACAGGTCAGAGGATGGCGTTGACCCGTACTAAGAACTCCGCCGAAGAATGGGGCTCTGTTCTGAAGACGGCCGGGGTTCTGGACGGGTATCACGCCAAATACGATGACATCTCAAAAGAGAATGCCGTCGATTGGATGCTGCGTGACGCTGACAACCCGTCCTCGATCAAGTCGGTTATCAAGCAAGCACGAGACAACGCGCGCCTTGTTCGAACCGCGCTGACCCACGATGTCTGGAGTGCTGTAAATGCGACTTGGATGCAGATTGATGAGGTCATGAAGCGGCGTGTGAATGAGCGGGACCTGCCAGCGACGCTGGAGCTTATTCGGCAACAGGCGGCTTTGGTCCGTGGTGCCACATTGGGAACAATGCTGCGCAATGACATTTTCGACTTCACCCGCATTGGCACATTTGTCGAGCGGGCCGACAATACCGGGCGCATTCTGGACGTGAAATACTATGTACTTCTGCCCACAGCCTTCTCGGTCGGCTCGTCCTTGGACAACATCCAATGGGAAAGCATCCTCCGGTCCGTCGGCGCAGGCGGGGGGTATCGAATGACCCATGGCGAAAAAACCCGACCGTCAGATATTGCCCGGTTCCTGATCCTGGATCAGCGGATGCCGCGCAGTCTTCACTTCTGCTGCAGAAAGATTCAAGAGAACCTGTCTTACCTGAAGAAGGACTATGGTTTTGCCGGACCGTCATGCGAGGCGTCAAATGCTCTCTACGAAAAATACCTGGACCAGAAGATTTCCGATATCTTTGAATTTGGGCTCCATGAGTACATTCAGGATTTTTTGACGGATCTCGGCAACTTAAGCCGTCAAATCGAGATTGATTACCGGTTCTACGAGTAGCCAATGAAACTGCACATTCGACACGAGACACGATACGATTTCGACGCGCCGGTTCCCTTCGGGCTGCAGCAGCTGAGGAAGACGCCAAAGTCATTTCGCAATCAAAGCATTGAAAGCTGGAACACCGAAATCACCGGCGGGCGCAAAGAACTGACGTTTGAAGACTACCATCGCAACACCGTGGAATTGATCAGTTTCGAAACAAACACCCAAAGTATTTCGTTGATCTCTGAAGGTGTTGTTGAGGTGGAAGACACCAATGGCATCTTGGGGCGTCACGAAGGGTCGACGCCCTTGTGGTTGTTCAAAAGGGGAACCCAGCAGACAACGCCGGGAAAAGGGGTTGCCGAACTGATAGCCGCATTACCCAAAGGCGAACCGCTGGAGCAGATGCATGCTCTTTCCGAAAAAATTCGAGTTCAGGTCGCGTACGAAATTGGTAGTTCGCACCCGGGCTGGAGCGCAGAAGATGCCCTCAAAGCTGGGCGCGGCGTGTGTCAGGACCACACGCATATCTTCATTACATGCGCGCGACAGATCGGAGTGCCAGCGCGCTATGTATCCGGTTATTTGATGATGAACGAAACGGAACTGCAAGACGCGACCCATGCCTGGGCAGAGGTGCATTTGGACGGGCTTGGCTGGGTCGGGTTTGATGTTTCTAACGGGATCTCACCTGACGATCGTTACGTCCGCGTTGCAACCGGGCTGGACTATGCCCAAGCCGCACCGGTAATAGGGAACAGAATTGGTACAGCGGGCGAGCAATTGACAGTGCAGTTGCAGGTCGCACAGCAGTAACGGAGAATTTGATGACCTATGCTGTGGGCATGCGGCTGAATCGCGGGCTGGTGTTCATGTCCGATACGCGCACGAATGCAGGCGTGGACAATGTTTCGACCTTCAACAAGATGTTCAATTGGACAGTCGAGGGGGATCGGTCGATCACAATCCTAACAGCCGGAAACCTTGCGACCACTCAGGCCACAATAAGCCTTCTGGAAGAACGTACAAAAGTGCCGGAAGAACGCTCGCCGTCCATACTGGAAGCGCCGACAATGTTTCAAGTCGCGCAACTGGTCGCGGCTACACTGAACGACGTCATCGAGGAACATGCCAGATCCGGTCAGCAAGCTGACAGCGCTTTTCACGCGACACTCATTGTTGGAGGTCAGATCAAGGGCGGCCCGTCTCGCCTGTTTCTGATCTACCCTGAGGGCAACTTCATCGAGGCCGGTGATGACACCCCGTTCTTTCAGATCGGAGAGACAAAATATGGTCGCCCGATTCTGGTGCGCGCCTATGATCCGGAAATGAGCTTCCCAGAAACCGTAAAACTCTTGCTGGTCAGCTTTGACTCTACGATTAAGGCCAATCTGTCTGTCGGGGCTCCGCTTGACATGCTTCTCTACGATGAAGACAGCCTTGACGGCGGTACGCGGTCAAGATTCGAAGCTGACGACCAGTACTTTCGCAGTGTTTCCGATGGATGGGGTGACGCGTTGAAATCGGCCTTGGCCAAACTTCCAGAATACAGATTGGGGCGAAAGTCAAACGATTGAGCGTTCGCTTTGTCCGCAGAGTGGTCGTTCGGATGTACTGCAGCGAAGGTCCGCATCGAGCCCAGATCAGACTTAGTGAGTTTTAGTCTTAAGCTAATATCACTCATCCCTGAGGTGAGTACCAGATCGGCGACGTATAGGCCCTTTCTTGTATAGACCGAGGGGCTTAAAGTCTCCTGTGTTTGGTCCATTGGACCCATTTTTTGGAAAACGCTCTGACTGATGCCGAGCAGATGGATTTGCCCCGTTAGGGCGATTGGGAGAAAATCCCGGTGAACACGCAATGGCTAAACTAGAGGGATCAATAGCCTACTTTTTAGTACCTTTGCTTACGGGTCAGCGTGATTTAGTGTTTATTTACTTATGCTTAATTACCACTTTCTCCACTCGCATTGGAGTGAAGGAAGGCCAAGCCGTCTAAGCGACCCGATCAACACTGACCAAGCGAAACCTGTATGCTCAACTGAGGGAGGGGTTTCGCTCAACTGAAGGAGTGGTAACGCTTGTTAGTTCACAAGACGGAGGGTTAGCGCCTGTGTGTTCCAAAGAGGAAGGGTTAATGTCATTTCCAAATGTGTGCGGGACAGAAAGCCAGCCACCGGACAGCCAAAAGGCTAGGGGGGCAGTGTTGTCGCTTGATAGGGAGAAGGGTGGTCAAAAACTGACGCATCGAGAGACTACGACCACCCTGAACAGCATCACGCCGATTTAGACATGTTCGACGGCTGCCAACTTTGCCACGATGTCATCGGCCTGCAGGTGGGTGTAACGCATCAGCATCCGCAAATCCCGATGTCCGCTGATCATTTGGACCTGCACCAACGATAAACCGCTTTCCACAAAGCGGGACACGGCCTCGTGCCGAATATCATGAAATGTAAGGTCAACCACACCTGCACGTTGTCTGAGGCGTTCAAAGGCCAATCGCACAGAGTTACCAGACAGGGGGAAACAACGGTCCTCTCCGCGTGGCAGGCCCATCAATACGGCAACGGCATTCGGGCTGAGAGGCACTGTACGGGCGCGACCGTTTTTTGTTTGCGGCAAGAACACTGTCCGACGCTCAATGCCTACATGCCTCCATTGTATCGACAGCAATTCACCGCGTCGCATCCCGGTCTCCAAAGCCAGCGTCAGCAACGGCTTCATAAAAGGAGACCGAGCTTGGTTCACGGCACCCAACAAAGCCTGCCATTCTCCCTCCTGCAATCGCCTCTCGCGGCGGTTGTCGATCTTGGGTCGCCGGACAGGCTTGACCAGGTTCCCCTGTGGCAGGTTCTGCCCCCAATCCTCGCAGGCGACATCAAGGGCGTGCTGCAGCCAACCCAGTTCCCTCACCACAGTCGCCGCCTTCATGGATTTAATGCGCTGGTCACGATAGTGGACAAAGTCAGCGGATCGCAGCTTGTTGACCTTCCTGTTGGCTAGCTTGGAGTACTTCCGCAGGAACCCATTTATTGCATAGCTTTCATTGTCCGCACACCGTTTCTCGCTAGTGACGTTATCTCGGTATTTTCGCAGCACACTCACCGAGTGTCATCTCGGATGCGCTCACACTGAGGGCTGGGGTAAGCAATCCTCTGTCCGCGCTCAACTCCGTCTCTCGCGCCCACTTCGCCGCATCAGCACGCTTTAGAAAGGACTTAGATCGGGATTGCCCATCCTTCCTAACCGTCGCCTGCCACTTTCCGCTAGGCCGTTTTACGATTGTTGCCATGGCCCATATCTCCTGTTTTGGAGACATCTTTTCTGTCTAAGTGCAGCGGAGGCGCAGCGGACACAGCTTCATACGCATCACAGCTATAGCTGCTAGTCGCGTAAGACTTTGATACAATGTGGGGAAAGGATGGTGGGTGATGAGAGACTCGAACTCCCGACATCTTCGGTGTAAACGAAGCGCTCTACCAACTGAGCTAATCACCCGTGACGCTGCATGTAGCCAAGCCTGAGGGCGGGTGCAAGAGGGTCTGAGTGATTTTCTTGAATTCTATAGTTTGGCCGATCCGTGTTGCCCTGTCCGTCTGGAGTTCCGAACACTGAATAATCCCGTGCTGCCGCAAATCTGAATATTCGCGGTGTGATGATGGTCATGTCTAATCGACGCCTTGACCCTTTTGGACTTTCTGCAACGCAGAGGCACGGAACTCGGTAATTTCTCAAAGGCGCTTGCGTGGGGGCTGTACCCTCCGATATTTCCGAAGGGACTGCAATTTTCTGGTCGGGAGTGTACATGACCCTAACCTTCACCCGCCGTTTCTGGATGGTGGCACTGGTCTTAGGTGTATTGGCGTTGGCGCCAGTCCGCGCCGGGGCCGAAGGTGTTTTGGTTTTTGCAGCGGCGAGTCTGAAGACAGCGCTGGACGAGATTGCTGAAAGCTATGAAACGGAAACGGGGCACCGTGTCACGGTTTCTTACGCGGCATCGTCGGTACTGGCGAGACAAATTCAGCAGGGCGCGCCTGCGGACGTGTTCATCTCGGCGAATCCTGACTGGATGGACATACTGGAGCAGGACGGTTTGATCCGGGCGAATTCACGGGTGGATTTGCTGGGCAATGGTCTGGTTGTGATTGGTGCGACAGGTCGAGAAAGTTGGGGAGAGATCCAACCTGGTCACGACCTAAAGGCTGAATTGAATGGCGGTTTTCTGGCGATGGCCCTGGTTGATGCCGTGCCAGCAGGTATCTACGGCAAAGCCGCGTTGCAAAACCTGAATCAATGGGACGCATTACAGGACCATGTGGCGCAGACCGACAATGTGCGCGCAGCTCTGGCACTTGTGGCGGCAGGGGCTGCGCCCTTGGGTATTGTGTATCGATCAGATGCACAGGTGGAAACACGGGTCAGTGTTTTGGCGACGTTTCCCGACGACCTGCATCCTGAGATCATATATCCAGCGGCCGTCACATCATCTGCACAGGGTAGAGCACAGGCCTTTCTGGATCATTTGCGCGGCGATGCGGCGTTGTCCGTTTTTCAAGAGCAGGGGTTTTCCCTGCCGGGCGGGTGATCCTCGTGGACTGGTTGGGCCCTGCCGAAGTTGAAGCGTTAAAGCTGTCTCTGCGCGTGTCGTTCTGGGCGACGCTGGCGACATTGCCGTTTGGCATATTCGTAGCCTACGCGCTGGCCCGCTGGCGGTTTCCCGGCCGTCAGGTGTTGAATGGTCTGGTGCATTTGCCCCTGATCCTGCCACCTGTCGTCACGGGGTATCTGTTGTTGCTGACATTTGGCATTCAAGGGCCGCTTGGGCGTGTTCTGGCAGAGTTCGGGATCGTTGTCGCGTTTCGCTGGACCGGGGCAGCGCTGGCTGCCGGGATCATGGCATTCCCGTTGATGGTCCGGGCCATACGCTTGTCCATCGAAGCGGTGGATCAAAAGCTGGAACAGGCAGGGGCCACGCTGGGGGCGTCACGCCCGATGGTTTTTCTGACAGTGACCTTGCCGATGATCCTGCCGGGGGTCATTGCCGGTGCAATTCTTGCCTTTGCCAAGGCAATGGGCGAATTCGGGGCCACCATCACGTTTGTGTCTAACATCCCCGGCCAGACCCAAACGCTTCCGTCCGCGGTCTATGCATTCCTGCAGGTGCCGGGCGGGGAGGCGGCGGCAACGCGACTGGTTCTTATCTCAATCGTTATCGCGATGAGCGCGCTTCTTTTGTCAGAATACGTCGGACGGCGCGCTGCTGCACGGGTGGCCGGGTCATGAGCCTTTCCGTTCGGTTGCAACATCGTTTGCCGGATCTCGATCTGGATGTCCGCTTTGAGGCACCGCCCGGAGTGACCGTTTTGTTTGGGCGGTCGGGGTCGGGCAAGACGACCATCGTCAATGCAGTGGCTGGGCTGCTGCGGCCCGAGGCGGGCCGCGTGGCGGTCGAGGATTGGGTTTTGTTCGACACAGATCGCGGACAATGGCTGCCGCCGCACCGTCGGCGTTTGGGGTATATTTTTCAGGAAGGGCGGTTATTTCCCCATCTGACCGTACGGCAAAATCTGGCTTACGGTCGCTGGTTTGCTCCGAAAAGGGCGCAGCGGGAAGATCCTGAGAAGGTCATTGCTATGCTGGGCATTGGCCACCTGCTGGATCGCCGTCCAGCCGGGTTGTCTGGGGGCGAGAAACAACGCGTGGCTATCGGGCGGGCGCTACTGGCAAGTCCCCGCCTTATTCTTGCGGACGAGCCTCTGGCTGCGCTGGACGAAGCGCGGAAAGCGGAAATTCTGCCGTATTTCGAACGTCTCAGGGACGAGGTGTCGGTTCCTATTCTCTATGTAACCCACTCGGCGGCTGAGGTCGCGCGTCTGGCGACCTCGGTTGTTGCGCTTCAAGACGGAAAAGCCGTGCGTCATGGGCCCGCTTCCGAGGTTTTAGCCGATCCTTCGGTGGCCCCCGCAGGGGTGCGCGCAGTTGGGGCCGTTTTGGAAGTTCAGGTCGCGCAGCACCACGCTGACGGGCTGACAGAGTTGAATGCCAACGGCGCACGATTGTTCCTGCCGCGCATTGCGCATGACGTCGGGGCGCAATTGCGCATCCGTATCCCGGCGCAAGAGGTGATCTTGTCTAACCAAAAGCCCGAGGGATTGTCTGCGTTGAACGTGCTCAGCGGTTCGGTGGCCTCGATCCGGTCGGGTGAGGGGCCTGGTGCAATTGTTTCCGTCACAACCCCGGCAGGTAGTGTTCTGGCACGCGTCACACGTCGATCAGTTGCGGCGCTAAACTTGCAGGTGGGCAGCCCATGTCACGCGGTGATCAAGACGGTTGCCTTGGCGCCGCAGGATGTTGGCGGGCGTATCGGGGCGGGCCAGTAAATTCAGGCAAGCGCGCGCGCCTCATGTTCGCGCAGGATCAAACGCGCGGCGCGGCCAAATCCGGTGTGACCCGAGGCTGGCTGGTCCGGAAAGATTGCAGCGAGTTCCCGAAGCGCGTCGGAGGACAGAGTGTAAAGCGCTTCTTCCCCCAGAAACAGGCTTTCAGCTTGCGCCCCTTCCGCATTCAGAATTTCGTGCCGATCCAACAAGATATGCAGGTACTCTACCGCCTCCACAGAGGCATCCACAAAAATGCCCGGCCAGTCGCATAAATGTTTTGCAGCCACCAGCGCCTCGGCAGCGCCAAACAGCAAATCCACCTTTGGCCCTTTCACCAGAATGCGGTGTTGTTGCGAAACCAGAAGGTCCCGGCACGGTGTGTTTGGCCCCAGACTTCCTGCCGAGATTCGAACCGGCTGCATTGCAGGTTCTGTGCATAATCGTTCGGGCGCAAGCACACTGCTTTCAATCCAGCGAATAGGTTGCAGCCCGTGATCTGCGGTTGCCACCTTGTGGCCCACGCGCAGTGTTTCAATGGCCTGCGGGCCGTCCTCGGTTTCGATCAACGTACCGGCGGCAAAGCACACACCTTCGATCCTGATCGTGACAGCCACAGGGTCCGGATCGTTGGAAAACGGCACGGTGAACGGCCCAATCAGCGTGGTGCCCGTTACACTGATGAAGAAGGTATCGAAAACCACCTGCCCGTTGTCCAGACTGTCAAAAAAGGCTGGGTCTACCGTATAGGTCCACTCGCCTGTATTCGGGTCGATCGAAGCGGTGCCGTTGGCGGGCGGCGTTGCAATGGTCCAGGTCTGGGTTGCGGGTGTAAACGTGCCATTGTCCAACGTCGGTTGCCCCATCGCCACGTTGGGTGGGGAACCGGTCACGTCGCCGGTCAATTCGCCTGTGATTGTAACCGAGACCACCTATTCTTCGCCCTGCTGCAACACCTGTTCAAACTCTCGTTTCCGATACAGGCGCATATGAACTTCGCCTGCCTGATCCCGAGTCCACTCGACAATCCGGTTTCGCGTCATGTCGCTGTCCATCCGGTTTGTCCGCACACGCGGATGAGGGATCTCTTGCTTGAGGATATCAACAATCTGGCTCGTCTGTCCAAAAGGGGCGACCAGATCAACGATCCAAAAGGAAGGCCCACCGGTAAAATCCGCTTCCTTCAACGGTTTTTCCTGCACTGCATAGCGGTACTCGGCCTCAGTGCTAAGCCCGGCAAAGGTGACAAAGCCACGGGGAAATCCGTTTTGCCGGAAGATGTGATACTGACCAAGGCGGAACGGCGTCTCGAACGCATACAGCACCTGTGCAAGGGTGCGTTTCTGATGAGTTTTTGTAAGTCCCGCCAGATAGAACATCGCGCCAAGGTCAGCGTATTTCTCGGGCGGGAAATCGAACCAGTCTTTTGGAAAGCTCTTGCTCACAGGATCGCCATTATATGATTAAAACCATAAACTTAGGTCTATTGTACCGTCTCTGCGCAATAAGGGTAGAAAAAATTCCTTGCGCCACCCAGTCACCGTCGAGGCAGGTTTGCACCACTTTACTCAAAGACTGCTGCCGCTATGTTCAAAGTACTCATGATCAATTCTCGGGATATTCAAGTTATGCAATTTGTAAGGATTTTCGCCCCAACTGCGCTTGCTTTGATGCCCGCAATGGCCGACGCGGTAGGCTTCGGGCTGGACATCCGGCCACAATTTCGAACCGAGATTACAGCGCTTCCGGATGGGGTCTATGAGGTCAAAGCTCTTGGATCGTCGGCACCCGTAACTTACTGGTGCGGGATTGGCGACTATGCGATTCGTACACTGGGCGTGCCAAATTCGCAGCGTATCTACATTTGGCGCGCTTACGAAAAGGGGGTCAGAACCGTGCAATTTTCGCTGACCCCACCTCCGGGTGCCGATACCAATCCAGGTTATTCGATCACGGTTAGCCGGGTTGGGGAAAACATGTCGGCGTCGTCGGCACAGAATTACTGCTATGACAATTTCATCATGGATACGTTCTGAGCGTCAGACCCACTTTGCCATCGGCGGCAGGCTCATCAGAACCGCATCCGGGTCATGTCCGGTTTCCAGCCCGAACTTGGTGCCACGGTCGTAGACCAGGTTGTATTCGGCATAAAGGCCGCGATGCACCAGCTGGGTGTTCTTGTCCGCGTTCGAAAAACCCTGAACGCGCCGTTTTTCAACCAATGGCAGGAAGGCAGGCAGGAAGGCACGACCGATGTCCTGAGTCAGGGCAAAGTCGGCCTGCCAGTCACCGGTGCAGTAGTCATCCATGAAAATTCCACCCACGCCTCGTGCACGTTTGCGGTGAGGGATATAGAAATACTCGTCTGCCCAGTCTTTCAGGCGCGGATAATGCGCGACGCCATGCGGATCCAGATGGTATTTTTGGGTGGCGTGGAAATGGCGTGTGTCATCATCATATTCAATGCAGGGGTTCAGGTCCGATCCGCCACCGAACCACCAGGCGTGTGGGGTCCAGAACATGCGTGTGTTCATGTGCACCGCAGGGACATGAGGGTTTTGCATATGCGCCACCAGGCTGATCCCCGAGGCCCAGAAACGGGGATCCTCGGTCATGCCGGGGATGCCCTTGCGCGCCGCCATTGCGTGCTGCGCGCGTTCACCCAATGTGCCGTAGACGGTCGAGATGTTGACGCCAACTTTCTCGAACACGCGACCGCCACGCATCACAGACATCAACCCGCCCCCTGCATCCAAGCCATCCTCAGACTGGCGCTTGGTTTCTTTGACCTCGAACCGACTGGGTTTTGCATCGGAAAACGGTCCAGTGTCGTGGCTGTCTTCAAGGGCTTCAAACGCAGAGACAATATCGTCGCGCAGTTGTCGGAACCAGGCGGAGGCAGTGGATTTTTCTGTATCGAACATGTGTCTTAGTGGGCTGGGGCAGCTACGGGGTCAAGCAATGTACGCCCGCCGTCGATTGTCAGGATCTGACCTGTGATGAAACCGGCTGCATCGGATGCCAGAAACTGCGCGGTTTCGGTCAGCTCTGTTGCCGAAGCGATACGGGCCAGCGGCGTGTGCTTTTCGATATCGTCTCGGAAGTCCCGGTTTTCCTTCAGGGTCGATTGTAGCGATGCGCTCATGACCGAACCCAATGCGATCGAGTTGACCCGAATACGGTTCGGTGCAAGCGCAACTGCAAGAGATCGGGTCATTTGATCCAGCGCCGCAGTCGACACGGAATAGGCCATCAGGTCGGGATGTGTTCGGCGGGCTGCGATGGACGAAAGGTTGATGATCGACCCGGCAAGGTTTTCCTCGTCCCCGTCCGCCTGTTTGATCATGCGTTTCGCAACCAATTGGCTCAGCCGTAGGGCCGGCATCAGGTTCTGGTTCAGCAGGGTGCGCACCGAGTCGTCATCAGGGTCCAATGGGTCCGAAGGGATCACTTGCCGCGCTCCATTGATCAGGATGTCAACCTGATCAAAAGCATCCAAAGTGGCCGATAGCAGGTTTGCTATGGTCAGTTTTTCGCGCAGATCGCCCGCGAAATAACGGATATTTCCGTCTTCTGCCTGTTCGCCCAATTCATCGACCAGGCGCTTTTCGTCCATGTCGGCGAACATGACATTTGCACCTGCATCCGCGAAATGGCGTCCGATGGCCAGCCCGATGCCATTGGCTCCGCCCGTTACGATTGCTGTCTTGCCAGCGATGGAAAAGGACATCCGAATCCTCCTGAATTGGGGGCAGGTTAGCGAGCCTTAACGCCGAGGGCGAGAGGCCTGAAGCACCTTGAACCGGTTGTCTCCGGCAATTTCAGTGACCTGAGCGAAATGTTCGTTCAGTGTGGTCTCGTAGGGCAGGTGGCGATTGGCCACCATCCAAAGGGTTCCGTTGCGGGTTAGATTGCGTGCGGCTGAGACGATAAATCCCTGACCCAGAGCCGGGTCCGCGTTGCGCGAGGTGTGAAACGGGGGGTTCATGACAACGGTGTCGATGGGTTCGGGTGCTGTCCAAGTGACGGCATCTGCCCAATAGAACTGAGCCCTTGGGTCAGAAGCGTTCTTGCGCGCGCATGTCAGAGCGGTCTGATCCGCCTCTACCAGATGCAAAGACTTGACGTCATCGCGCTTCAATACGTCTGCGGACAAAAAACCCCAACCCGCGCCCAGATCAGCCACGCGAGCGCCCAGTTTGGAAGGCAGCGACTTCAACAACATGGCCGAGGCCGGGTCGATCCCATCTGCCGAAAACACCCCCGGCGCTGTATGAAAACCGCCGACCATCTGCGCCGTAGGCGCGGCCCAGTCTTCGAAAGCAGAAGCATCAGCCTGAAACCAGAAAATCTTGCCATGTGCTTTGGACAGGGGGCCCACGACATCAACCCGCTTGCGCACATCTTTCAATATGCTGTCCACCCCATCAGTCTTGGCACCATCGACCACGACAACCCCAGCAGCCCGTGAACACGCCCGCTGGATCATCGCGCGCGCCAGCGCCTTGGCACGTGGCAAAAACACGATAGCGTCCTGACAGGGTGCGTCCGCTTCGGGCACCGTGTCAAAGCCTTGCGCCGCAAAATGATCGTGAAAAGGTTTGAACGGTTGCACCACCTGCGCGTCAGCGGGGAGCGCTGACAGGTTGTGGTCTGGCACCGGGCCGATCACAGTTAGCGGTTGCGACAGCGACAAACCGTTTTGCAATGCAAGTACCAGGCGAGGGGACATGGGCAATTCCGGCAGAGAAAGGAGAGGGCGCGACAGGCGGGGCGCCTTATTCTTCGCGTTCCATGGTGCATTGCAGCGGGTGCTGGTGCCTGCGGGCAAAATCCATCACCTGGCCAACTTTGGTCTCGGCAATCTCATGGCTGAAGACGCCGACAACGGCCACGCCCTTTTTGTGAACGGTCAGCATGATTTCGAACGCTTGGGCGTGGGTCATGCCAAAAAAACGCTCCAGCACGTGCACGACAAATTCCATCGGCGTGTAATCGTCGTTCAGCAACAGCACCTTGTACAGGGGCGGACGCTTGGTTTTTGGGCGCGTCTGCAGCAGGACTGACGCGTCTCCGTCGTCGTCCGGTGTGTCAGACATCATCCAGGTCTTTTCCAGCATCGTGTGTAACTGTCCGATTCAGGCTTGGGGTTTATCTTGGCGCTTATATAACGTGGGCATGGCCGGTGAAAAGAGCAAGCGGACGTAAATAAGATGACGGAAAAACTGACCACAATCGGGTTTGATGCAGATGATACCCTTTGGCACAACGAACGGTTTTTCCAGCTGACGCAGGCCCATTTTGCTGAATTGCTGGCGGATCACGCTGACCGGGATCACCTGATGGAGCGTCTTCTGGCCGCGGAAAAGCGCAACATTCGTCACTATGGGTATGGGATAAAGGGATTCGTTCTGTCGATGATCGAAACCGCCATCGAAGTGACAGAAGATCGTGTTCCGGCCTCGGTTATTCGGCAATTGATCGATGCCGGGCAAGAGATGCTGGCACATCCGATCGAGCTGTTGCCGCATGCCTGTGATGCGATTGAGAGCGTGTCCGACGCGTACCGGGTCATACTCATCACCAAAGGCGACCTGATCGATCAAGAGCGTAAACTGGCCCAATCCGGGCTTGGCGACTTGTTCGATGGGGTCGAGATTGTGTCGGAAAAGACCGCAGAAACTTATCAGACGATTTTCGAATCCCACGGGGATGGTCCGGCGTCTGCGATGATGGTCGGCAATTCCATGCGCTCGGATGTGGTGGCCCCGATTCAGGCCGGATGCTGGGGGGTTTATGTGCCACACGGTCTGGTGTGGGAGGTTGAGCACGCTGACGCCCCGGTTGACAGCCCGCGATTCCGCGAGCTGCGCGATTTGGGCGACTTGGCCGATCTGGTGTGTAGTTTGAGATGATGTTGCCTTTTGGCCGCAGTCCCGGAAAAACCTTGTTGTGCTCCGGCAAAGCGATGCCACAATCGCGCATTTGGTGGGTCTGCGCGATTGGTTTATCTACATATAGCGCTTTGTGGCGCATATGACGAAATCGCGAAAAGCGAAGCTTTCAGTTTCTTTTATGCCCCCCCTGTGTTAGCCTTTAACGCAATAAAATATATTTTGCCGACCGGGAAAACCCGGCGGCGCGAGGCAGACAGAGGCAAAGATCGTGCAGATTCGGCGGACAGTTCCGGCCCGAATGGGCTTATTCCTTATAGCGATGCTATGTGCGCTGGCGTTTGCGCCGCTCAAGCCCATGGCGGCACCCTATGCGGCAATGGTTATTGACGCCCGCACCGGTGAGGTTTTGCATTCGCGCAATGCCGATACGCGGCTGCATCCGGCATCGCTGACCAAGATGATGACGCTTTATATTGCGTTCGAAGCGGTGCGAAACGGTGAGATCACGCTGGATACCCCTGTGCGGATCACCAAGAAAGCTGCGGCAGAACCTCCATCCAAGCTGGGCCTGCGAACGGGACAGACGATTGCCTTCCGGTATCTGATCCGAGCGTCTGCGGTGAAATCAGCCAATGACGCGGCAACCGCTATCGGTATCGCTATCAGCGGGTCCGAGGCAGCTTTTGCCCGCCGTATGACCCGCACCGCGAAGGCCATGGGGATGAGCCGTACCACTTTCAAGAACGCGCATGGTCTGACCGAGTCGGGGCATTTGTCCACCGCACGTGACATGACCACGCTGGGACGGCACCTGCTGTATGATTACCCGCAGTATTATAACCTGTTCTCGCGTCAATCGACACATGCCGGGATCAAGACTGTACCAAATACCAACCGTCGCCTGCTGGCTGCGTACAAAGGGGCAGATGGCATCAAAACCGGGTATACGCGCGCTGCTGGGTTCAACCTGGTGGCGTCAGCCAAGCGCAAAAATGAACGGATCATAGCGACCGTTTTTGGTGGAAAGTCGGGCGCATCGCGCAATGCCAAAGTGGCCGAGCTTTTGGATCTGGGTTTCCGTCGTGCCCCGTCGCGTGCACCTATTCGCAAACCGGCACGCCCGGCTTATGCGGGTAATGCAGGATTGGGCACACAGGTCGCACGCCTGAGCGGGCCACCCAAAACCAGCCTGCGTCCGGTTGTGCGCCCAAGCGCTTCGACTCAGGTTGCAAATGCAGTGGCGGCGACAGCAGATCAGAATCGCGACCGGATCACCAACGGTATCGCAGCGGCAATAGCCCAGGCAGATATCGCGTCGACCACCTCGCCTGAACAAGCAACGGGTACACGCCCGGCGCAACGCCCGTCCGATCTGGTGCTGGCCTCAACCGAAACGGCGAAGCAACCCGAGCCCGAGCAGGAAGTTGTCACCCGGCTTTCTTCGTCGGGTGGGCATCTGTGGGGCGTCAATGTGGGGCGTTACACCACACGGTATGAGGCCGAGAAGGTGCTGCTGAAAACCGCTTTGTCAGAAATGACGACGCTGGAGGGCACGCTGCGCAAGGTGAACCAAAGCTCGCGCGGGTTTGACGCAACTTTTCAGGGCATGACCCGTGAGCAGGCCGATCTGGCGTGTCGCCGATTGCAGGCCCGCAATGTGACCTGTTTCATGATCGGACCATCATAAGGTTCGGCAAAATACTCTCCTGTTGGGTCTGGGCTGTGGTTCTCCACAGCCCTTTTTTCATGACAACGCAGCACTAAAGGTGTGTAAGGTTATCGGACGAACTTCGTCACCTCGACGCCGCCGCTGATCAGGCTTTCCCTGACGGAACGGGCGATTTGAACCGCCGTTGGTCCGTCTCCGTGCAGACAAATCGTGTCGATGGAGGTCTCTAGCCGTTTGCCGCTTTCCGTTATGATCGCGCCTTCGCGGACCATGTTCAGAATGCGTGGGCCGGCCACATCAGCGTCATGGATCACGGCACCGGGCAGGCTTCGGTCGACCAAGGTGCCATCGTCATTGTAGGCGCGGTCGGCAAAGATCTCGCCCACCCATTTGCAGCCAAGTTCGCGCACGGCGTCTTCCTGCTTTGTGACCGCAAGCACCATGACGATAATGTCGGGGTCCACATCCAAAGCGCCCTGATAGCAGGCCCGCGCCATATCAATATCGACCGAGCACATATTGGCCAACGCGCCGTGCAGCTTGAGATGCCGAACTTTTGTGCCGCCCGCCTTTGCCATGCCCATCGCGGCACCCAGTTGATACCGGACCAGATTGCGCAGCGCGTCATGGGGCACTTTCATGTTCCGGCGACCAAAGCCCTGCAGATCGGGAAAACCGGGATGCGCACCAATGCCCACATTGTTCTCAGCTGCCAATTGCATGGTCGTCGCCATCACATCCGGGTCACCTGCGTGAAACCCACAGGCGATGTTGGCAGAGGTGATGATTTTCAGCAGGCTTTCGTCATCGCCCATCTTCCAGGGGCCAAAGCTTTCCCCCATATCAGCGTTCAGATCGACGCTTGGCATTGGCATATCTCCTTAATCGGTGGCAGAGATCACTCCGCCGATCAATTGGTAGGACAACAGGTCCGGTATGTCATGCGGGTCACGGACCAGAGGTTCAACCCGCGAAGGCAGGCGCGCAAGATCTGACAGGAAGGCTGTGTGTAACGCGTTGGCCTCTTCCATGCTGACAAATTCGAAATGGATGAAACCGCCCGCAGGTGTCTGTGCCGCACAGGGCATATCGCAGGGCAAAACGGTTGCGATACGAGGATAACCCCCAGTGGTCTGGCACTCCGGCAACAGAATGAACGGATCACCTGTGCCGGTCATTTGAATATCGCCTGGGGTGATTACTTCGGACAATATGTTCAATTGCCCCGATGCCGCGAACCCGTCGCCGTCACTGTCCACTTGCATCCCCATCCGGTTTGCGCGTGCACCGCGTCGGAATGTGGTCGCAGCAAACCGATCCAACGTCGCCTGATCGAACAGCGGTGTTTGAAAGCTGGCCACCACACGCAACGTGCCACCTGAAAACCGATCAGCGGGCTGCAGTTTCAACCCGCTCTTACCCGCATGAGGGCCACAGCTCAGCCTGTCGCCCTGTTGTATCGCTTGACCGATCCGCGCCGTTAAATGCGCCGCCCGCGATCCCAGAAAAACCTCAGACTCTATTCCACCCCCTAAATGAAGATAGCCGTAATTCCCTTTCACAGCGGCCCCGATGACCAGTCTTTGCCCGGCGACCAAATGATGCGACGCATTCCAGGCCACAGGGCTACCATCAACGGTCACCTGCATTGGTGCACCGGTCAAAGCGATGTGCATATCTTGCGCGGCTTCGAATTCGCCTCCCATCCCGGCCATTTCCAGCGCCGCAAGGTCCGGGCTCTGCCCCAGCAACGCAGCCCCTTCATGCAAAGCGAATATGTCGGCAGCGCCAGAGCGGGACAAACCCTGATCCAGATACCCAATGCGCCCCTGATCTTGTATTGTGCATGAGGGGCCGATCCGACGGACAATCAGGCTCATGGCGCGATTTCCTCGTAGGTGGCACCGCCGCTGCCGTCTGCATTGTTCGCGCGGATATGTTCCAACTCTTCGCGAGATATAGGTTCGAACAGCAATTCGTCTCCGGGGCTAAGGGGGAAGGTCTCGGACATCTCCGGGCGAAAGCATCTAAATGCGGTTTGCCCGACATGCCGCCACCCGGTTGGTGTTGGGCCCGAAAACAGGACAAATTGCGAGATGGCCAGAACCAATGCGCCTTCAGGCACCATGGGGGTCAGGTTTTGCAGCCGGGGAATGTTGAACTCGGGTCCCAAAGGCCCAAGATAAGGTTGTCCGGGCGCGAACCCGATTGTCAGAACCCGCACCCGTGATTGACCCAGGCGACGTGTTGCCTCTTCCGGTGTTAACCCTGCGGCGGCTGCGGCATCGGTCAGTTGCGGTGCCAGGTCGGTTCCATAAACCGTCGGTACACGCCACAGTTTGCGACCTGTGGGAAGCTGCGTATTGTACCAGTCTTTTTGGCCAACAAGACGCTGAAGCCTGTCCAGCATCTGCTTATGCGAAATAACCTGCGTATCGAAACGCACAAAAGCAGAACCCAAAGACGCGGATGACTCCGTGACCTCATCCCAGCTCTGACGATCCACTTCAGAGCGAAACGCCAGAGCTGCGCGGTTTGCGTCTTCGGACATGCTGTCCGCAAAAGTTACCAGCGCTCCGTCAAACCCAACGGTTCTGACCAAAGGAAACTGAAGATGGCGAGC